>JAVHWE010000156.1:0-7515 GCA_032160285.1 Micromonosporaceae bacterium
AGACGGTCGGCCTGCCGGCGACGTTCGCCAGGCGCTACCCGTACCAGCTCTCCGGCGGGCAGCAGCAGCGCGTCGGGGTGGCTCGGGCGCTGGCCGCCGACCCGCCCGTGCTGTTGATGGACGAGCCGTTCAGCGCGGTCGATCCGGTCGTGCGCGCCTCGTTGCAGAATGAGCTGCTCCGCCTGCAGGATGGCCTGCGCAAGACGATCGTGTTCGTCACGCACGACATCGACGAGGCGATCAAGCTCGGCGACATGGTCGGCGTGTTCCAGGTGGGCGGCGGCCTGGTCCAGTACGACACCCCGCAGCACCTGCTGCGCGTGCCGGCCACCCCGTTCGTGGCCGACTTCCTCGGCGTGGACCGCGGCATCCGCGGCCTGTCGTTCCGGCCGGCCGATCAGGTCACCCTGGGCACCGACGACGTCATCGAGCTCGACGGTGCGCAGCGGGCAGGCGCGGCGGGCGTGACGGACGCGGGCCGGGCCGCCCTCGCGACGGGCATCGAGCCGGGACACGACTGGTTGCTGGTGGTCGACGGGGACCGGCGGCCGGCCGGCTGGCTAGCGCCGAGGGCTGCGACCGGCGCCCGCGCGGGGCCGGAAGCGGCCGGCCGGACGGCGCTCGCCCCGTTGCAGCGCACCTTCCGGCCCGACCGGGACTCGCTGCGGGTCGCTCTCGACAGCGCCGTGCTCTCGCCGTCCGGCCGCGCCGTCGCCGTCGACGCCACGGGCCGGCTCGTCGGTACCGCGGACCCGGCCGGCCTGGCCGCAGCCATCCGGGCCGGACACACCGCCGACGCCGCCGACGACGCCGCGGTCTCCGATGCCGCCGACGACGCCGCGGACCCCGTTACGGGCGGCGCCCCGGACGGGGGCCGGTGATGGATTGGGCGTGGGTCGGCGGCCACGTGCCGCTGCTGTCGGAGCGGGTCCGCGAACACGTGCCGATGGCCGTCCTGCCGGTCCTGTTCGGCCTGCTGATCTCGGTACCGCTGGGTATCGCGTGCGTGCGGTGGCCGCGCCTGTACCCGCCGGTGCTGGCGCTCACGAGCATCCTGTACGCCCTGCCGTCGATCGCACTGTTCGCGGTGCTGGTGAACGTCACGGGCCTGCGCACCGCGACGGTGATCATCCCGCTGACCCTGTACACCCTGTCGGTGCTGCTTCGCAACGTGGTGGACGGCCTACGTTCGGTACCCGAATCGGTGCGCCAGTCCGCGACCGCGATGGGCTTCAGTCCGCTGCGCCGGCTGGCACAGGTCGAGCTGCCGATCGCCGCGCCGGTGGTGATCGCCGGTACCCGGGTGGCGACCGTGTCCAACATCAGCCTGGTATCGGTCGGCGGCCTGGTCGGGCTCGGCGGGCTCGGTCAGCTGTTCACCGACGGGTTCCAGCTGCACCAGACCACCCGGATCATCATGGGCATCGTGCTGACGGTGGCGCTGGCCATCGTCGCCCACGGGTTACTCGTGGCCGCCCAGCGGGTACTGACGCCGTGGGCGCGGCGCAGCACCGGGAAGGCGAAGCCATGAGCGCGGCGCGGGGCGCGAATACGCCGCCGTGTTCGGAAGCCGCGGAAAGCGCGGAACGCAGGTGAGTGCCTTCCGGGACGCGTGGCACTGGTTCTTCCAGTCCGCGCAGTGGAGCGGGGTGGACTCGATCCCGACCCGGCTGGGTCAGCACCTGTACTACTCCGGGGTGGCCCTGCTGCTGGCCGTGGCGATCGCGGTACCGCTGGGCCTGCTGATCGGCCACACCAACCGGGGCGGATTCGCGGTGGTGAACCTCGCGAACGCGGCCCGGGCACTGCCCACGGTCGGTGTGGTGCTGCTGGTGGTGACGCTGGCCGGGATCGGCTTCCTGCCGGTCATCGTGCCGCTGGTGGCGTTGGCGGTCCCACCGGTACTGGTCAACACCTACGCCGGGATCCGCCAGGTCGAGCCGGAACTGGTCGACGCGTCCCGCTGCATGGGCATGCGCGGACGGCAGGTACTCAGCTCCGTCGAGGTGCCGATCGCGTTGCCGCTGATCCTGCTCGGCGTTCGTACCGCCGCGATCCAGATCGTGTCCACCGCGACGATCGCCGCCTTCGTGGGCCTGGGTGGGCTCGGCCGGTTCATCTTCGACGGGCTGGCGCGCCAGGAGTACCCCACGGTGATCGGTGGCGCGGTGCTCGTGGTGTCGCTCGCGCTGCTCACCGAAATGATCTTCTTCGGTGCGCAGCGGCTGCTCGTCTCCCCCGGCCTGCGGACCCGGTGAGCGCCCGGTGGGCCGAGCCGACAGACCCCTGACCGCAGATGAAGACTCGACCACCCTAAGGAGAACCATGGTCCGCGCGATTCGCGGTGCCGCCGCCGTCCTGTTGGCGCTGGTCCTGCTGCCCGCCTGTGGCGGCGGCGGCAGTGGCAGCGCCAAGAAGGTCGTCGTCGGCTCCGCCAACTTCCCCGAAAACCAACTCCTCGCCGAAATGTACGCGCAGGCGCTGGAGGCGAAGGGCATCACGGTTGACCGGAAGTTCAACATCGGTGCCCGCGAGGTGACCTTCAAGCAGATCTCCAGCGGCGGTCTGTCGGTGCTGCCCGAGTACAACGGCGCGCTCCTGGCGTACCTGGACAAGGCCAGTACGGCGACCTCCACGGCCGACGTGAACGCGGCGGTGAAGGCGAAGTTGCCGACGTCGTTGACGATCCTCGACTCGGCGCAGGCCGAGGACAAGGACTCGCTCAACGTCACCAAGGCGACCGCCGACAAGTACTCGCTGAAGACGATCGACGACCTGAGGCCGGTCGCCGGGCAGCTGATCGTGGGCGGTCCACCCGAGTTCAAGACACGGCAGCAGGGGATCGTAGGGCTCAAGTCCCAGTACGGCCTGGAGTTCAAGGAGTTCCGGTCGCTGGACACCGCCGGCCCGGTCACGGTCGCCGCGCTGCAGAAGGGCGACATCCAGGTCGCCAACCTGTTCACCACCGACCCGGCCATCGTGGTCAACGGTTTCGTCGTTCTCGACGACACCAAGAACCTGTTCAGCTCGCAGAACGTGACGCCGCTGATCAACAAGGCGGCCGTCGACGCGACCGCGCAGGGCGCCCTCAACGCGGTGTCGGCGAAGCTCGACACGACGACGCTGACCCAGTTGATGCGCAAGCTCGCGGTGGACAAGCAGGATCCGGACAAGGTCGCCAAGGACTGGCTGAAGTCAGCCGGCCTGGTCTGAGCGGAACGGGAACGGAAGCGGGAGCGGTGGTCGGCCACGCGGCCGGCCGCCACCCCCGATCAGGTACCGACGCCGGTGCGTTTCGCGGCCAGTCGCCGGATGTCGGCCGGCAGTTCGGCGATGTGCAGCAGGCGGGGCAGCAGCTCGGGTTCGCGGGTCAGCGCCCGGAAGGTCACCCCGACGGTGACGTCGTGCTCGGGGCGGCTCCGCACGACGATCGGGTCACCGGCCCGCACCTCGCCGGGGGTTACCACGCGCAGGTAGGCGCCGGGCCACGCCCGTACCGTGAAGGTCTTGATCCAGCCCTGTTCGGCCATCCAGTGCGCGAAGGTGCCGCACGGGATCCGTGGAATCGCGACCTCGAGCACCACGCCCGTGCCGACCTGCCACCGCTCTCCGATGAGGGCGTCGGTGACGGCCAGCCCCTCGGTCGTCAGGTTCTCCCCGAAGACCCCGGCGGACAGCTGTCGGCCGAGCTCGACCTGCCAGGCGTCGAGATCCTCGCGGGCGTAGGCGTACACCGCCTGGTCGTCGCCGCCGTGATGGGCGACGTCGAAGATCTGATCACCGACCAGGCCGCTGCCGGCTCCGGTACCCTGCGGGCCCGGTGCCCGTACCGGTACCGGACCGGTCACCGGCCGCTTGTCGATGCCGGTGACACCGACCTGCGCCTTCGCCGGGTTGGCTCGGGGCACCGCGACGTTGACCGACAGCACGTTCGCCATACCCCGGAGGGTAGGCGCCGCCCGGGCGGGGTGACCACCCGATTGGCCTCACGGCGACAGCTCGTGGCGGACGATCTTGCCGAGCGCGTTGCGGGGTATCCGGTCGATCCACCGCCACTCGCGGGGCCGCTTGTGGGGCGCGAGCCGATCCGCGCACCAGCCGCCGAGCTGCCGTTGCAGGAGGCCTCGGTCGACCGCGTCGGACGCGACGACGAAGGCGACCACCGTCTCCCCCCACTCGGCCGACGCCACCCCGACGACCGCGGCGTCGGCCACCGCGGGGTGGCTCGTCAACGCCTCCTCAACCTCGCGGGGGTACACGTTGTAGCCCCCGGTGATGATCAGTTCCTTGACCCGTCCGCTGATCCGGAGGTACCCGTCGGCGTCGAACGTGCCGAGGTCACCGGTGCGAAACCAGCCGTCCGGGGTGAACGCGACGGCGTCGGCGTCGGGCCGGTCGCGGTAACCGGAGATGACGTTCGGGCCGGCGACCTCGATCTCGGTCAGCCCGGTGGCGCCCTCCGTCAGCCGCAGTGACACCCCGGGCAGTGCGAACCCCACGGTGCCGGGCCGCCGCTGCGCCGCGTACGGGTTGGAGGCGAGCATGAGCGTCTCCGTCATCCCGTACCGTTCGAGCACCCGCTGGCCGCTGCCGGCCGCCACCGCCGCGTGCAGATCGGCCGGGAGGGGGGCGGAGCCGCTGACCGCGAGCCGCAGTCCGCGCAGCTCGGCCAGGTGCGCGGACCCGGCAAGCCGGTGGTACATCGTCGGTACGCCGAAGAAGAGGGTGGCCCCGCCCTCGCGCACCGCCGCCGCGACGCCGGACTCGGAGAAGCGGGGCAGCACGAGGACCGACGCGCCGGCGGTGAGCGAGCCGTGCAGCCCGACCCCGAGGCCGTGGACGTGGAACAGCGGCAGGCACAGCGCCAGTCGGTCGTCGGGCCGCCAGCGCCAGGCCAGCCGCACCGCATGCGCACTGGCAAGCAGGTTGGCGTGGGTCAGCGGGGCCGCCCGGGGCCGTCCGGTGGTGCCCGACGTATAGACGATCAACGCGACGTCGCCGGGGCGGGCCAGGTCGAGAGCGACCTCGGCGACGGGCGCGGGCAGGCCGCCGAGGTCGGGCCGGGTGGTCGCCGGGGTGGACATGGTCGCCGGGCGGGCACCCGGCGGGTCAACGGACGGCCGGGCGACCTCACCGGCCGGCAGGCGGGCCGGGTCGTCGAGCACGGCCAGCGCCGGGGTCGCGTCGGCGAGGACCGCGGCCAGCTCCGGGCCGGTGTACGCGGTGTTCGCCGGTACCACCGTCAGCCCGTACCGCAGGGCGGCCACGTACGCGACGATCAGGTCGACGCTCGGCCCGGCCGACATCAGCAGCCGGTCACCCGGCACCAGCCCGGCCGCGGCGTAGCGGGCCGCCGCGACCGCGGTCCGCTCGGCCAGCTCGCCGGCGGAGACCGCCGTACCGTCGAGGGTGGTCAGGACCGGGTGACCGGGATCGTCGGCCCACGCCGCGACCCAGCAACCCACCAGGGTTTGGCCGGCGGCGAGATCGAGGTGGGCGGCGGGGGTACCGGGCGGCAGGTGCAGGGTCCACGGTGGCGGCTGCGCCGGATCCGGCGCGGATATCGTCACCGCGGGCGGCGGGCCCTCGCGATGGTGTCCCGGTACCACAGGGCGCTCTGCTTGGGCGTGCGGATCTGGGTGGGGTAGTCGACCCGGACGAGTCCGAACCGCTTGTCGTAGCCGTACGACCATTCGAAGTTGTCCATCAACGACCAGGTGAAGTAGCCACGCACGTCGGCACCGGCCGCGCACGCGTCGGCCACCGCCCGGATATGCGAGGCCAGGTACGCGATGCGGTCGTCGTCGCGGACGAAACCGGTGTGGTCGGGCTTGTCGAAGAAGGCCGCACCGTTCTCGGTGATCACCATCGGCAACCCGGGGTACTCCTCCTGCAACCGAACCAGCAGCTCGGTCAGGCACTCCGGGACGATCTCCCACTCCATCGCGGTGCGCGGCCGGCCGCCGAGCGGCATCATCCGGGCCACCGGGTGGCCGTGGGCATCCTCCGTACGTCCGTTCTCGTCGGTACCGGAGAAGAGCGACCCGAAGTAGTAGTTCACGCCGAGGATGTCGATCGGGGTGGAGATTATCTCCATGTCACCCTCGCGGATCGGCAGCCGGACCTCCCGCTGGGCCAGATCGGCCACCACGTCGTCGGGGTACCGGGCATGCACCAGCGGGTCCAGGTAGATACGGGCGCTGAGGCCGTCCGCCCGGCGCGCCGCCTCCCGGTCGGTGTCGGAGTCGGTGGCCGGTGTCGCGGTACCCAGGCTCAGTGTGATGCCGATCTCGACCGGGCGGGTCGCGGCGGCCCGGATCCGCTGCGCCGCCAGGCCATGGCCGAGCAGCAGGTGGTGCGCGGCCGAGATACCCGCGGCGAAGTCGCGCCGGCCGGGCGCGTGTATCCCGTACGCGTAGCCGAGCATCGCCGAGCACCACGGCTCGTTCAGCGTGGTCCACGCGTCGATGCGGTCACCGAGCCGGTCGAACACGAGCGCCGCGTAGTCGGCGAACCGGTATGCGGTGTCGCGGACCGGCCACCCCCCGGCGTCCTCCAGCTCCTGCGGCAGGTCCCAGTGGTACAGCGTCACCCACGGGTCGATACCGCTGCCGAGCAGCTCGTCGACGAGGCGGTCGTAGAACGCCAACCCGGCCGGGTTCGCCGGCCCGCGCCCGCCCGGCTGAACCCGCGGCCACGCCACCGAGAACCGGTAGGTCCCCACGCCGAGGTCGCGCAGCAGGGCCACGTCCTCGGGCATCCGGTGGTAGTGATCGCAGGCGACATCGCCGTGGTCGGCCCCGTCGATCGCGCCCGGTACCCGGCAGAACGTGTCCCAGATCGACGCGGTACGGCCGTCCTCGTCGACCGCACCCTCGATCTGGTACGCCGACGTGGCCACCCCCCACCGAAACGACGGGGGCAGGCTCTCGATGGGCTCCGGGCGCTGCTCGGTCGCCGTGTCGGTCTCCGTGACGGCGCCGAGTGGATTAGTTGTGGTTGTCATGTCCCTCACGCGTTAATGGTCCACCGTTGGTTGGTGCCACCGCCACAGTCCCAGATCTGCAATCTCGTACCGTCGGCGGAGCTGGCCCCGGTGGCGTCCAGGCACCGGTTCGAGCCGGTATTGACCAGTTGTCCGCCGGTGGCGGTCCAGCGCTGCGCGTTGGTGCCGTTGCAGTCGAACAACTGGACCGGGGCACCGTTCGCGGTGGCCGCCGCGGTGACGTCCAGGCACTTGCCGAGCGCTCGGACCGTACCGTCTCCCCCGACCGACCAGGTCTGCGCGGCCGTGCCGTTGCAGGTCCACAGCTGTACCGGTGTTCCGTTGGCGGGGTTCGCGCCGGCCACGTCGACGCACTTGCCGCCGAGGCCGATGATCCGTCCGCCGCCGCCCGCCGGTGGTGGCGGCGGCGGGGCTGCGGTGTCCTGTCCGAAGACCCGGATGTAGTCGATGAGCATCTGCTGCGGGTAGGTCGACGTCGCGTCCGGGTTACCCGGGAAGGCACCACCCAC
>JAVHWE010000201.1:0-10273 GCA_032160285.1 Micromonosporaceae bacterium
GTCGAACCAGAGGCAGCCCGGCTCGTCCCGGGTCGCCCGGGTGAAGTCGCCGGTGATCTGCGGCCACGCGTCGGCGAACTCGGGCCGGACCCGGAATTTGGCGGTAATGAAGATCATGGCAGTCCCCTCCGGTGGTCAGGTTGCCACGGTACGCGTGTTTCGGACAACTGTTGCAGCAGCGCATCGAGCGCGGCGAGTTCGATGCGACCCGGATCGCCAGGCACACGTTGCCGTTCGAAATCTTCAAGAACAAGCAGGAGGACTGCGAGCAGGTCGTCCAGAGGTCAGGACCGGAACCTGTTCGAGTCGTGGGAATCGGTCTGGTCACGCAGCCGAGGACTAACGGCACATATCTACCCCATTTCGACAGGTACCCGCGCCGGCGTGCTCACCATGCTCGATGTGATCGGGGTGGCCGCTACTTCTGCGCGCCAGTGATTCGAGTGCGCCGGCCGGGAGGCGTGGGGGTCCGCTGCGTCGTGGCGCGGGGCGGTACCGGTTCCGGCTCCCGGGCGTCCTGGTGAAGCGGTGCGGCTGACCGCAGGGTGCGTACCGCCGGCCACTGAGCGGCGCGACGTCCGGTAGACGTCGCGCGGATACCGCTCAAGGTCGGTCGGCGCGTGCCGATGAAGACGTTACCTAGGGAGAAGGTGAGCCCGATGGTCTCCAAGGGGCGTAACACCTCCGAACATGTACGAACCAGACATGAGAGGAGGGAACATGCGCAATTTCCTGACCAATGGTCACGCAGTCGTCGCGGTGAAGGTGCTGTCAAGCGTCACCGCCGTCGCGGCGCTTTCAGCCGTGCTTGCCGCACCGTTCAAGTGGTAGAGATCCAACTCACGGGTGTCCCGGGCGAGTCGCTCGCCCGGGACACTCCACATTGAGAAAGATCCTGTGTTGGCCCACCCGTCTGCACTCGGTATGCGAAGCTACCTCGGTTGCGTGTACGCCACGGGGGCGCTCGCGCTTGTAGCCGTGTTCGGCACCGCCCACTTCGACGTACCGGGGCCGGCCCGCGGCGTCATCGTCAGCATGATGGTGCTGCTCGTCCTCGGTGAGTTGTTCCCGGTCCGCCTCTGGCGCGAGGGGACTTTCCACGAGTACACCTTCTCGGGCACCTTCGCGCTGGCCCTGTTGGCGACCGGGCCGATCGTCTACGCGGTTTTGGCCCAGTTGGGGGTGCTTCTGATCGAGGAGCTGCGACACCGTAAGCCGGTCCGGGTGGTCGCCTTCAACGTCTCCCAGTACGTGCTGATGTTCGTCGCCGCCCGGCTGGTCATCTGTACGATCAGCGGCGTCGCCTTCGGCGGCCGCGCCGACATCGACCCGGTCAGGCAGCTGCCGGCGCTGCTCATCGCGGCGCTGGTGTTCTTTCTCGTCAACGCGGTCCTGCACGGCACGGTCGCGGCGCTGAGCAACGGCGCGCCGGTGGGCGCGGCGGTGGCCAAGTGCGTGCGCGACGAGATCCCGGTCACCCCGATCGTGCTCGGGCTCGCCCCGGTCGTCGTCGCCTGCATGCAGTACTCGGTCTGGGCCGCCCCGCTGTGTCTGCTGCCGATCCTCGCCGTCCGTCGCACCGCGACGATCGCGGCCGAACACGAGGTCGCCGCCCTCCATGACTCGCTCACCGGCCTGCCGAACCGGGCGCTGCTGCTCGTGCGGTTGAGCCGGGCGCTGCACGAGGCGCGCTCCCCGGCCCCGGGGGTGGCTCTGCTGATGTTGGACCTCGACCACTTCAAAGAGATCAACGACACGCTCGGGCATCCCGTCGGTGACGAGTTGCTGCAGTTGGTCTCGGGTCGGTTGGCCAACGCCATCCGTCCCGAGGACACCGTGGCGCGCCTCGGTGGCGACGAGTTCGCCGTGGTGCTCCGCGAGGCCGACGAGGAGGCCGCCGAGGAGGTGGCGCGCCGCCTCGCCGCGGCCCTGAGCGAACCGTTCCGCCTCGCGGAGGTCAGCCTCAACGTCGAAGCCAGCGTCGGCATCGCGCTGTCGCCCGAGCACGGCGACGACGCGGAGTCCCTGATCCGGTACGCCGACGTCGCGCTCTACGCGGCCAAGGAGAGCCGCGGCGGGCACGCCATCTACGACCCGCGCTCCGACGAGCACTCGATCGAGCGGCTGGCTCTCATGGGCGAGCTGCGGCAGGGTATCGAGCGCGGCGAGCTGGTCGTGTACTACCAACCCAAGGTGGACACCCGCAGCGGACTGATCCGTGGGGTCGAGGCGCTCGTGCGATGGCAGCACCCGACCCGGGGGCTGCTTCCGCCCGGCCGGTTCATTCCCGCGGCGGAAAACACCGGCCTGATCGTGCCGCTCACCCTTCGGGTCATCGACGACGCGCTGGCGGCCGTGCGGCATTGGCGGGCGTGCGGGCTGCCGTTGACCGTCTCCATCAACGTGACCGCCCGGCACCTCACCAATCTCGAACTGCCCGATCAGGTCAGCGCCGCCCTTGTCGCGCACTCCCTACCCGGCAGCGCACTCGTCGTGGAGGTGACCGAGAGCTGCCTGATGGCCGATCCGGTGCGGACCCGTATCGTGCTCGGCCGGCTGCGTGACACCGGCGTCGGCCTGTCCATCGACGACTTCGGCACCGGCTACTCGTCCTTCGCGAACCTGCGTGACCTCCCGGTCACCGAGATCAAGATCGACCGGTCGTTCGTGTCGGCCGCCCCCGAGTCGGCCGCCAACGCCGCCATCGTGAAGTCCACCATCGACCTCGGACACAACCTCGGTCTCGACGTGGTGGCCGAGGGCGTCGAAACCGAGGCATGCCTCAACCTGATCGCCGCCATGGGTTGCGACCTCGTGCAGGGGTACTTCTACTCACCGCCGATGCCGGCCGCCGAGGTCCTTGCCTGGGCCCGTCCGTATCTCGCCGCCTACGACACCGAAGGGATCACAGCGGCATGCTGACCTTCTACATTGGAGCGATCGCGTTTCTCGCGGTCATGCTGACCGGCGGATCACCGAAGCGCCTCGCCGGCGTCCGGATCCGACACGTGTGGTTGCTGTGGGCGGCGCTCGCCGACCAGATCCTCATCATCTCCGTCATCCCGGATGCCCAACACACCCTGCTCGCCGGCGCACACATCGCCTCGTATGTCGCCGCCGGGGTCTGCCTGCTGCTGAACCGGCACCTGGCCGGCGCGTGGTTGCTCGCGGCCGGCGGGGCCGCCAACGCTCTGGTGATCGTGCTCAACGGCGGCACGATGGCCGCCTCGGCCCACGCTCTGCGGACATCGGGCCGGACTGCAACAGGAGATTTCGACAACTCCACCGTGCTCCCACACCCGCGGCTGGCCTGGCTCGGGGACGTTTTCGCCACCCCGTCGTGGTTGCCGGGCCATACCGTATTCAGCAGCGGCGACATCGCGATCTGGCTGGGCGTGGTGTGGTTCCTCTGGCGCACCTGCCGGCCGCGACCGGCCATGTCAGGGTCCGAACCCGCGGCACACAGCGCGTAGACCGCCGCTCGTCGGCGGTCATTGTGTGCGCTAGGCTCCTGGCCGCGGTCGCCGTCGACGACGCAACCCGGCCCGGCCTCGCGTTCACGTGCAAGGTGTACCGGCCGCGAATGAGCCAGGGCGGCACAAACGTCAACGCGGTGACCGCCGTCCGCGACACCGCCAACGACGGGGGTTGGTGGCGGGCGTCAGTGGGTTCGTAGGTAGGTTGCGATGATCACGCTTGCTATCGTGCTGGCGGCCGAGAGAGCGCCGAGAAGGTAGATCCAACCGGCGTTGAGGCCAACCGCCTTGCCTTCGGTCTTGTCCAGGCGGCTGGACAGGTCGGCGATTCGGGTGCCAAACGTATCGCGCACCGCCTCGAACTCCACCTTGCTGATGAAAGTCCTGGTCTGGTCGGAGAGGGTTTGTCGGAACTCGTTGACGCTTTCGAATCGCCGCTCTGTCGCGGCCTCCGCCTTGGATATCGCCTTGTCCGCCGCGGTCAAGGCGAGGACGGCTTTCTCGGCGTGGGAATCGACGACCGTGCGCAACGTGATGAGCTTGGCGTCGAGAAGCCTTTCCAATGCGCGGACTCGATGCTCGTACTGCCGCTGGTGATGCAGTTCCATTTCGTGAAAGAGGTTGGTGATGCAATCAAGAAGCGGAATGGTGGGGTCGCTTGAATGCGTCTCGGTGATACTGCGGCCCTGCTGCGGTAGTTGTGTCACCCAGGGCCTAACGACCGGCGCCGGCAAAATGCACGGACCCCCGGCGGTTCGACGTGGCGGCCCGAACCCCCGCCCCACCAGCGACTCCACTCAGATCGATGCCCCGGGTGCCAGGTACCGGTAGCCGCCGTCGGTCGCCTCGGCGAGCCAGCCGTTGACGCCGGCGAGGCCGCGATCGTTGAGCTGGCCATCGTGTATCGCGAATGTCCGCTGTGGCCTGATTGCCTTGACGAAGTCGATTGCCTCTGCCATTTTCAACCACGATCCCTGGGCCGGCACCAGAAGGGTCTCAACCGGTTGCGCAGGTACGTGCAGCGAGTCACCGGGGTGGTAGACCGCTTCGTCGATGAGGTAACCGAGGTTCGCGCAGTCCGGGGTACCGCCGTAGATATGGGCATGGCGACCGCCGACCGCCCGTACCCGGAAGCCCGCGGCGGTGAACTCCTCGCCAGCGGACACCCCGCTGACCTCCAGTCGTGGAATGTTGCTGTCCACCGGCGCGTAGACAGGTACGCCGAGGCCGGCCAGGCGGAGGACGTCGACGTGGTCGGCGTGTTCGTGGGTCACCAGGACCGCGTCCGCGCCGGTCAGTGCGGCCGGCTCGCTCCACGTCCCGGGGTCGATGACCAGGACCCGGCCGTCGCGTTCGAGCCGCACGCAGGCGTGCGTATATTTCGTGATCCGCATGGCGTGTGAACCTACGCCCGGCGTCATCCGATCATAGACTCACCCCCCATGACGGACGTCGACGAACACGGTCGCCCGGAGCCTCCCCTCGCCGCCGACGAGACGGCCACCCTGCTCGGCTTCCTGGACTACCAGCGGGCGACTCTGGCCTGGAAGTGCGCGGGACTGGACGCAGCCGGACTGGGGGCGACGGTCGCGGCCTCGTCGATGACGCTGGGCGGGATGCTCAAGCACCTGGCGTACGTCGAGGACTCGTGGCTGTCGCGGTGGCTGCACGGCCGGGACCGGCAGCCGCCGTGGGACACGGTGGACTGGACGGCCGATCCCGACTGGGACTGGCACTCGGCCGCCGCGGACACCCCCGAACAGCTTCGTGCGCTGTGGCGGGATGCTGTCGCGCGGTCCCGCTCCCTGACCGCGGAGGCGCTGGCCGACGGCGGCCTGGACCGGCTGGCCCGGCGCACGTGGCCGGACGGTCGCACACCCAGCCTGCGATGGATCGTGGTGCACCTGATCGAGGAGTACGCCCGGCACAACGGCCATGCCGACCTCCTCCGGGAATCGCTGGACGGGCAGACCGGGGAGTAGCCGCCGGACGTCCGGATAACGGCGTGCGCCGTATGTCAGCGCGGCCGTAGTGTCCTGTCCTTATGAGCAGGCTCGTCGAGATCATCGTGCCGCCGCGGCTGGGAGCGGGCTACCGCTGGCTGCTGGCGTCATCGTGGACGTCGAACCTCGGCGACGGTATCGCGGTGGCCGCCGGCCCGCTGCTGGTGGCGTCGCTGACGCGCGATCCGTTCCTGGTCTCGCTGGCGGCCCTCCTGCGGTGGGCGCCGCCGCTGGTGTTCGGCCTGTACGCCGGTGTGCTGTCCGACCGGCTCGACCGGCGGCGGATCGTGATCGCCGCCGACGGGATCCGTGCCGTGGTACTGAGCGTTCTGGTGATCACGATGATCGGCGGCCGGGCCTCGGTTGGCGCGGCGCTGCTGGCACTGGGGCTGCTGGCAACCGCGGAGGTCTTCGCCGACAACACGGCCACCACGCTGGCACCGATGCTGGTGCACCGCGAGGACCTCGCGATGGCCAACTCCCGGCTGCAGACCGGGTTCATCACGCTCAACCAGCTGGTCGGGCCGCCGATCGGGGCGGCGCTGTTCGCGCTCGGCAGGGCCTGGCCGTTCGTGGCGCAGGCTGTCCTGGTGTCGGCGGGCGTGATCCTCGTGTCGAAGGTCGTCCTGCCGGCCCACGGGCGCGGCCCGGCGGACGTGGCACGTACCGTGCGGCGGGACATGGCCGAGGGCTTCCGGTGGACCGTGCACCACCCGGCGGTCCGCACCCTGTCCCTGTCGATCCTGATCTTCAACATCACGTTCGGCGCGGCCTGGTCGGTGCTCGTGCTGTACGCCACCCGGCGTCTCGGCCTCGGCGCCGTCGGGTTCGGCCTGGTCACCACGGTATCGGCGGTCGGCGGCCTGGTCGGGACGGGCCTCTACGGCTGGATCACCCGACGGGTGAGCCTGGGTAACGTGATGCGGGCGGGGCTGATCATCGAGACCCTCACCCATCTCGCTCTCGCCATCACAACCTCACCGTGGCTCGCCTCGTTGATCTTCTTTGTCTTCGGCGCTCACACGTTCATCTGGGGCACGACCTCGATCACCATCAGGCAGCGCGCCGTCCCCTCCCACCTGCTGGGCCGGGTGAGCAGTGTGAACACCGTCAGCGTGTACGGCGGCCTGGTCGTCGGCTCGGCCATCGGCGGCGCGCTGGCCACCCGTTACGGCATCACCGCGCCGTTCTGGTTCGCCTTCGTCGGCTCGGCGATCTTCGTCGTCGCGCTCTGGCGCGAGCTGACCCGGATCGCTCACGCCGACGAGCAGCCCGAGCCGGCCACCGCGTGACGCCGTCGACCCGTACAGATCGTTGGCGCGGTTGAGCAGTGCGCGGCGCTCGGCTCCGACCTGGGTGGCGGCGGCGGCCTGCCGGAACAGGGCGGCGGCGCGGTCGCGGTCGCCCTGGCGGGCGGTGAGATCGGCTTCCGCGGCGACGGCGAGCGGATAGTCGTCCAGCGCCCCGCCGGCGCGGGCCTCGGCGAGCAGCGCCAGCCCGGCCGTGGGCCCGTGCGCGTACCCGTGCGCCACGGCGCGGTTCAGCTCGATCACCGGTGACGGTTGTGCCCGGGCGAGCCGGTCGTACCAGGCCGCGATCGCCGGCCAGTCGGTGGCGTCAACGGACGTGGCGGTCGCGTGACAGGCGGCGATCCGGGCCTGCAGCGCGTACGGGCCGTCGTGGCGCGTCCTGGCCAGGGCCTCCAGACCCGCAGCGATGGCGGCGCGGTCCCAGCGCGACCGATCCTGCTGGTCGAGAGTGAGCAGATTGCCGTCGGCGTCGCGGCGGGCGTCGCGCCGGGAGTGCTGAAAGAGGAACAGTGCCAGCAGCGCGGAGACGTCCGGCTGCGCCGGCATGAGCCGCTCGAGCAGTCGCGCCAGCCGGATCGCCTCGTCCGCGAACGCGGGCTCACCGTCGGCGTTGTAGCCACGGGTGAACAGCAGATACAGCACGGCCAGCACACCGGGGAGTCGCTCGGTGAGCGCCGGGCCGCTCGGCGCCCGGTACGGGATGCGGGCGTCGGTGATCCTGGACTTGGCCCGGGTCAGGCGGCGGGTCATGGTCGACTCGCTGACCAGGAGGGCCCGCGCGATGTCGGCGGTCGGTACCCCACAGATCGTGCGCAGGGTGAGGGCGACGCGCGCGTCCAGGGCCAGTGCGGGGTGGCAGCACGTGAAGATCAGCCGCAGCCGGTCGTCCACGATTTCCTCCGGTGCGGCGGTGGGGTTCGCCTCGACGAGTTCGAGTACGGCGAGCTCGCGTAGCTTGCGGCGCTCGACGGACGCCCGTCGCAGCACGTCGAGCGCGCGGTTGCGGGCGACTGTCATGAGCCAGCCGCCCGGGTTGGCCGGCTCGCCGCCGCCGGGCCACCGCTCGAGGGCGAGCGTCAGCGCTTCCTGCGTACAGTCCTCGGCCAGCGTCCAGTCCCCCGTGACGCGGATGAGCGCGGCGACGATCCGCGGGTAGGAATCGGCGCCGGCGGCCGCGACGGCCTCGGCCGTCGCGGCGGGGCGCGGATCAGTCACGCGGTCGGTCGTCCAGGTTGGCGAACGGCCGCAGTTCGAGTCGTCCGATCCGGGCCATCGGGTGGGCGCGGGCCACCTCGATCGCCTCGTCCAGGTCGGCGCACACGAGGATGTCGTAGCCCACGATCACCTCTTTCGTCTCGGTGAACGGACCGTCGGAGACCAGCAGTTCACCGCCGCGGACCCGGACCGTCGTGGCCGCGGACGTCGGCGCCAGCACGTCGCCCTCCAGCCTTCTCCCGCGGGCGTCATTCTCCGACACCCACACGTCGATGTCGGGCAGGTCGGCGGAGTCGGTGTCGGGCTCGGTGTCGGTGCAGACGAACATCATGTACTTCATCTGTGTGCTCCTCGGATCGGGATCTCACCAGGATGACGAACGGGCGGCGCCGTTGCGGACACCGGCGTAGCCGCAAGCGGCAGAAAGTTTCACGGGCGGTGCGCCGACGCCTATCCCGGCCGCCGTCAGACCCGGAACCGCTCGTATAGCAGCGGATGGTCGGTCCACCTCATGGCCTCGTGCGCGCCCCGAACCCACTGGATATTGCGGGTGAAAAACACCTGTTGCACCGCGCTGTCGCCGCGGCGATCAAAACCCGACGACACGCACCGCTGTACGTCGAATGGTTTGCCGGGCGCGGATACCAGGTTGAAGTCTCCGGAGATGATGACCTCGGCCGTCGTCGCGCGTGTCGAAAGCACCGACATCAGTTCGCGGCACTGCCGCATGGCCACGTCCGAATCGGTGGACAGGTGGGTTGTGCAGCCCGTGAGCCGACCTTTGACGACGGTCATACACGTCCAGGCGCGCATCTCGTCGCTGGTGTCCTGACTGCTGTACCAGCCGTTGTCGAAATCCCGGCCGTTGTCGTGGTGCATCACCGCCACACCGAACCGCTGCCCGTTGACGCACCGGTACCAGTCGGTGGTGTCGCGGTTCCAGGCCGCGACGAAGTCGACCGCGATGTGCCCGCTGCCGTACAGGTCGGCCATGGCCCGCGCCAGCGGGCCCCACCCGTTCCCGGCGTACAGGTCGTCGCGGCAGACCTCCTGCAGGGTGACCAGGTCCGGCGGGTGTCGGTGAATCTGCGCGACCGCCTCGTCCACGGCCCGTCCGAACGAATAGCACGACCCGACGGCCATGCCACTGTTGCACAGGTTCATCTGCAACACGACGAATGACGTCACCGCACGCGCCGGCACCGCGCTGACCGACGACGCCACCACGACGGCAGACGCCGTGATGACCGCGCATACCAGGCGCCGCCCGACACGTCGTCGTGACCGAACAGGAACGCTCCGTGCCACCATGCCCACCTTCGCGCGAAACGACACGTCAACACCGACCTTACGACCTACCCATCGGCTGCGGAGTTATACGGCGGTCGGCTGGTAGCGGTTCTCGACGCACAGTTGCGTTGATCACGGGGTGAGCGGCCGCTCACCGGGTGTCCGGCGGACGACCATAGATGATGTTTACTTCGCCGCGACCCAGGGCACGGTTTCGCCGTGACGATCCCCGATATCCGGCATGCCGGCACGCGAACATCGTTCGATGCCGTGCTGCCCGGCCGGGACCGCACACCCGTGCCGAACGCGCCGTACCCGGACCACCGTGATCCGCGGCCGGCACGTGGGCGTGCTGGCGTCGCGCGTCGATACCCGCATCCGGGCGGTCGGGTGCTGATTGACGAACCGGAGCAGGGCAGCCCGCTCGATGCCCAGGCCCGCTACGGCCTGGACCGGTTTCTCGCCGATTGGGACCCACTGTTGGAGGACGAGCCATGCGGATCGCGATGATCTCCGAACACGCCAGCCCGTTGGCCGCACTCGGTGGCGAAGACGCCGGTGGGCAGAACACCCACGTCGCTGAACTGTCGGCGGCGCTGGCCGACAATGGCCACGACGTGTGGGTGTACACCCGCCGGGACGCACCCGACCTGGCGCCGTCGGTTGCGGTCCGGGCGGGCGTGACGGTGGTGCATGTGCCGGCCGGGCCAGCCGCGCCGGTACCCAAGGATGAGCTGTTGCCCTACATGGGCGCCTTCGGCGACTGGCTGGCGCGGCAGTGGCTGGACGGAGCGTGGACGCCCGACGTGGTGCATGCCCATTTCTGGATGAGTGGGCTCGCGGCCGTCGCGGCCGCCCGCCGGTGCCGACTGCCGGTGGTACAGACCTACCACGCCCTGGGCTCGGTGAAGCGACTGCATCAGGGTCACCGCGACACGAGTCCGCCCCGGCGCATCGGGTACGAGCAGGCTCTCGGACG
>JAVHWE010000319.1:0-6122 GCA_032160285.1 Micromonosporaceae bacterium
CGTGCGGGCGGCGGCGTTCGGCACCATCACGCCGGCCGTGCAGCAGGACGTGTTGGCGGCCCGGGCCGGCTACGCCGACGCGCTGCAACAGTTCGGATCGCTGGGCGAGCCGGCCTGGGCCGGGTGGTACGCCTCGACCGTAACCGGCCCGGAGGTGGTGACCGCGGAACGGCTGGAGGGCGAGGCCGCCGGGGTTGATCTCGGCGCGCCGCTGCGGCTGGACCTCGACACCTGGGTACGGGCGACGTCGGCGCGGGCGGATCTGATCAACGCGGTGCAGCAGCGGGTGGACGCGGCGGTGCTCAACGTAACCACCGGGCTGCGCAACACCCAGTTCAGGCGGGCCGGTGAGCTTTCGGCCGGTGTTCTCCTGGTCGCGCTGCTGGCGGCGCTGATCGCGGTGGGCGCCGCGCGGCACCTGTCCCGACGCCTGCAGTCGCTGCGTCGCGGTGCCCTGACGGTGGCCGACCGGCTGCCGATGGTGGTGGCCGACCTGGGACTGTTGCAGCGTGGCGCGGCCTCGCGGGTGCGCGAGGCGAGCGCCGAAGCGGTGCGACCGGTGTTGGTCGACGGCCGCGACGAGGTCGGGCAGGTCGCCGGCGCCTTCGGGCAGGTGTGCACGGTCGCCGTGGAGCAGGCCGGGCAGCAGGCGCAGCTCCGGGCCGGGATGGCCGCCACCCTGGTCGCGGTGGCCCGCCGGGTGCAGACGTTGTTCGGCGGCCTGACGGCGATGTTGGACCACCTGGAACGCGACGAACGCGACACCGAACGGCTGGCCGCGTTCTTCGAGGTCGATCACAGCGTGACGGTGGCCAACCGGTACACCGCCGGGCTGCTCGTCCTCGCGGGCGTGTCTCCCGGGCGGGTACGCCAGCAACCCGCTCCCCTGGCCGACGTGTTGCGGGCCGGCCAGTCACAGGCACGCGGCTATCAGCGGGTCCGGCTCGGCGACATCCCGCCGGTGTGGGTGCCGGCCGAGCGCATCGACCACCTCGCCCACCTGGTGGCCGAGCTGGTCGACAACGCCACCAGCTACTCGGCCCCGTCCACCACCGTGACGGTGGCGGGTTGGGATCTCCACGGTCGCGTGGTGATCCAGATCCGCGACGCGGGCGTAGGCATGCCCGCTGCCCACCTGGTCGCCGCGAACGCCCTGCTAATGAGGCCTGACGCGGACACCGGCGGGTCCCGGCAGATCGGCCTGCCGGTCATCGCGCGGCTGGCGGCGTGGGCCGGGGTTCAGGTGAGCCTCCGCGCCGGCCCGGATGTCGGGTTGATCGCCGAAGTGACCGTACCGGCGGCGGCGCTGATCGATGCGCCGCCCGCCGCGGTTCGGCTGGCCGCGGCGGCCGCGGCGACGACCGGGAGCCCGGCGAGCGCCGCCCCCGGCAGCCCGACCGTACCGGCGACCGCCGGCCCGGCCAGGTCGTCGACCATCGCGGCCACCTGGCCGCCGGTACCCGCCCGCAGGCTGAGCCCGCTAGACCGGGCGGCCGCCCGCGGACGGGTCGGGCCACCGGACCGACTGGTCCCGACGAACCGACAGCGGCCGGCCGGCGCCGGGCCGGCGGACGCCTCGCCGGGCGTCGGCGCACCGGCCGCCGCGGGTGCCCCGCGCAACGGCGGTGTCGCCGCGGACCGGTCGACCGGGATCAACGGAACGGGTCCGGCCACATCCCGCGATCCGTTCGCCGCCACCAGGGTCGGCCTGCCGGCCCGCCGCAGGGGCGCCTACCTGCCCGACACGCCCGACGCGTCGCCGCGGCGGGTGCTCACCGACGCGGACCTGTCCCCGCAGGCGGTCGCGGCCGCCGTCAGCACCGCGGCGCGCGCGCTGGCCGACCTGCAACGGACGCATTTCCCCGCCGAACCGGTCCATCGCGTGTCCGCCGTCCAGGAGAAATCGTGACCGTCACCGGAAACACCACCGACCCGGACAGTAGACCGGACAGCAGACCCGACAACGGCAGCGTTGACTGGCTTCTCGACCAGTACGTCAACCACGTCCCGGACGCACGGCACGCGTTGGCCGTGTCGGTGGACGGCCTGCTGGTGGCTTCCTCCAACGGGTTGCACCGCGACGATGGCGATCGGCTCGCCGCGACCGTGTCGGGGATGGTCAGCCTCCATACCGCGGCCTGCCAGCAGGTCGATGCGGGCGCGGTCATCCACGCCATGTTGACCATGACGGGTGGTGTGATGTTGCTGCTCAGCCTTCCGCAGACCGGTTCCATCGCGGTGGTGACGCATCCCAACCCCGATCTAGGGCAGGTGGCCCACGAGGCGACGCTGCTGGCACAACGGGTCGGGCGTCACCTCGCGCCAGGGAGCCGCTGACACATTATCGACAATCAACCGGAGGACGTTGTGAAGCCAACCCGGCCCCCTAACCCAGGGTTGCGCACCGGTACGACCGCCCTCGCGCTACTTGCCGTCATCGGCATGTCGGCGTGCGCGGGCAAGCACAGCGCGGCGCAGAGCACAGTTCGTATCGGTATGATCGCCGCCCTGAGCGGACCACTACAACCGATCGGCCAGGAACTCCGCGCTGGTTTCCAGCTCTACCTCGACACCCACGGCGGGAAGCTCGGCGGCCGGCAGGCTGAGCTCCTCGTCGCGGATGAGGGCGACGGGCCGGCCACGGCCGGGCCGGCCGCGCAGAAGCTGGTCAAGAAGGACCGGGTACTGGCGGTGACCGGCCTGGTCAACGCCGCCGCGTTGCAGTCGGTGGCGGCGGTGACCACACCGGCGAAGGTACCGCTGATCGGTTCGTGTGGCCGGCCGACCACACTGCCTGATGTGTCCTGGGTGTGGCACACCTCCTGGATCTCCACCCAGCCCGGTCAGGCCATCGCCAGCTACGTGAAGTCGCATGTGGACGGTCCGGTGTTCGTGATCGGTCCGGACTACCAGGGCGGCAAGGACCAGATCAACGGGTTCGTCGACGAATTCGCCAAGCTGGACGGCAAGATCGCCAATGAGGGCGGCGTGCCGACCTATACCCCGTACCCGAGTACGAGCAACTTCTCCCCCTGGCTTTCGAAGATCAAAGCCTCCGGCGCGAAGGCCGTCTACACGTTCTACGCCGGCACCAATGCGGTCAGCTTCGTCAAGCAGTACGACCAGTTCGGGCTCAAGGACATCCCGCTGTACGCGTCCGGCGCACTCACCGAAGGCGCCCTCCTCAAGGCCGAAGGGCAAGCCGCGACGGGTATCCAGACCGTGGCGCCCTACGCCGCCGACCTGGACAACGCCACCAACCGCACCTTCGTCGACGCCTACCAGCAGCATTTCCAGACGGCACCGACGTACAACGCGATGACCAGCTGGGACGCCGCGGCCGTGCTGGACCGGGCCGTGGCCGCCGCCGGCGCCAACCCGACCTCGGCCGCGATCAACAAGGCCATGGGCAAGCTCGGTCAGATCGATTCTCCGCGCGGCAGCTGGCAGTTCGCCACCGACAGTCACACCCCGGTACAGCGCTGGTACCTGCGCAATGTCCACTCCGACGGCACCGTGCTGTCCAACGTGGTCATGCAGAACCTCACCGTCCTCGGCAGCTGATCGGGTCGGGTGCGTCCAGGCATCGTCGGTCGGGTGCCGTCTACCCGACCGGATCGGGCGCACCCGGCCCCGCACAGCGGACATCACCGCCGCCGATCGAGACCCGCTCTGGAGCCGACCGTGACCACCACGCCCATGCCGACCGACCCCACCGGCAGCAGCCCGGCGCCGTACACCTTTGACAACGACAATCCGAACGCCATCGACCAACACGAGTGCCTCGCGGCGATCCTCGACGACTCCACGACCCAACGGCTGTCCGCGCTCGGTGACCTGACCGGACGCCGCTGCCTGGAGGTCGGTGCGGGCGGCGGGAGTATCGCACGCTGGCTGGCCGACGCGGTCGGCGACAGCGGTCGGGTGACGGCCACAGATGTCAACGTCCGCCACATTCCACCGCATCGGCGGCTGCGGGTGGTGCACCACGACATCACCACCGACCCGCCGCCGGACCCGCCGTACGACCTCATCCATGCCCGGCTCGTCCTGCTGCACCTGCCCCAGCGCCGGGCCGTGCTGGCCGCGCTCGCCTCGGCGCTCGCCCCGGGCGGTGTCCTCGTGGTGGAGGAGTGGCATACCGAGATCCGGGACGCCGTGCTGGCCGCACCGACGAAGGAGGCCAAGTCCCTCTTCGAGACCTACCACGACACCCTGGTGGGCGCCATCTTCGCCGCCCGTGGCCACGACCCGGGCTGGGCCCGGCAGGTGCATGGGGAGATGATGGAGCTGGGCCTGATCGAGGTCGACACCGTGGTCAGCGCCCGCTCCTGGCCCGGCGGCAGCCCCGGTACCCTGCTCGCCGCCTCCAACCTCGAGCACCTGCGACCGCGGTTCCTCGCCGCGGGCATGACGGACGCACAGATCGACCGGTTGCGTGGCTACCTGTACGACCCGCGGCTGGTCGTGCGCGGGAACCTCACCTACTCCACCCTCGGCCGCCGGCCCGCCCGATCCTGAACAGGCCGAGAACCGAGTGCAGGTCTACCTGGTACCCGCCGTCGACGGGGTCGGCTACGGGCTGCTGCTGTTCTGCGCGGCTGCCGGATTGAGTCTGGCGTTCGGGGTGGCCGACGTGCTCAACCTGGCCCACGGCACGCTGTACGCCGCCGGTGCGTACACCGCGGCGGCGCTGGCGGGCGCGACCGTCGGTGGCCTGGTAACGGCGGTCGCGGTCGCCGCCGCGATCGGCGCGGTCGGTGGCGCGGCGCTGGCCACCGCCACCGCGCCGCTGGCCGGCCGGGGCCACCTGCCCCAGGTGATGCTCACGCTCGGCGCCGGCTACGTCGGCGTCGACGTGCTGACCACCGTGTTCGGTGCCGACGAGCTACCGACCGCCCCACCGGCCGTTCTCGACCGGTCGATTTCGCTGGTCGGCCACGCCTACCCGGCGTACCGGCTGGTCTTCATCGGCATCGGTGCGGCCCTCGCCGTCGGACTGCAGGTGGTCGTCTACCACAGCCGCGCCGGAGCCGTGGTGCGGGCCTGCGTCGACGACCGGCAGATGCTGGCCTGCCTCGGGTACCACCCGTTCGCCGTGAGCACCGCCGTGCTCGCCGCCGCCGGCGGCCTGGCGGCGGGCGGCGGCGCGCTGGGCGCCCCGATCATCGGCGCGGCGCCGTCCACCGCGACCACAATCATGCTGCTGTCACTGGTCGTCGTCGTCCTCGGTGGACCGGGCGACATCCGCGGCGCGCTGGTGGCATCCCTCGCGGTGGGCCAGGTGCAGACCCTCGGCTACGCCGCCGCACCGACGCTGGCGCCGTTCCTGCTGTTCGCGCCCATGGCCGCGGTACTGGCCTGGCGTGCCAGACCCGCCGGCCACCGCCGTGACCTGCGGACGGTCCTGCTCGGACGCCCGTCGTGACCGGGTGGCGAGCCGGCGGGGTCGGTGCCGTCGGCATTGCGGCGGCGACCCTGCCCTGGTGGGTGGACCCGTACACCACGGCCACCGCCACCCGCATCCTCGCGCTGGCCCTGCTCGCCGGCAGCGTCGTCGTGCTCACCGGCCACGCCGGGCTGCCCACCCTCGGCCAGACCGCGCCGTTCGCGGTCGGCGGTTACACCACCGCGCTGCTCGCCCGCGGCGGGCACACCGCCGGTATCGGTCAGCTGGCGGCATCCGCCATGGCGGCGGCGTTGTTCGCCGCCGCCACCGGCGTGCTGACCGTGCACACCCGCGCCACCGTGCACCTGATGGTGACCGTCGCGGTCGGGCAGCTCACCGTCATCGCCGCCGACCAGGCCGGCGCCCTCACCGGCGGCACCGACGGCATATCCTTCCTGCCCCCGACCCGGCCCCTGCCCGGCCTGCCCGAACTCGCCGACGACCGCCAGATTTACCTGTACGCGCTCGCCGTCGCCACCGCCGGGCTGACCGCGACGTGGGTGTTGCTGCGCGGCCCGGCCGGCCGCCTGCTGCGCGCCGTCCGCGACCACGAACCACGTGCCCGGGCCAGCGGCCACCCCGTCAACCGGTACCTGTACACCGCCCACGTCGCCGCCGCGGTCCTCGCCGGCCTGGGCGGGTCGCTGCTGGTCACGGCGCAACACGCGATCAC
>JAVHWE010000354.1:0-5996 GCA_032160285.1 Micromonosporaceae bacterium
ATCTCACGCCTCCACACCGGTCGCGGTCCTCAGTGGACGAACGTCTTGTAGGACGCGGATCGGGTATTGCGCTCCTTGGACACCCATTCGCGCGTGTAGGTGGCGCTTTCGGGCGATACGGTGGCCACCGCTGTTCTCCGTGACGGTCGCGTCGCGATCAGATTCGCCGGCCGGTCGGCGATACGGCATCATCCGGTTCATCATCGGCGGGTGATCAGCCGTGACATTGTCGCGTACCCGGCCCGGTCGTCGGCAATATCCCGTAGAAGGGGCCGGTCGAAACCACGAGTGCGGCACCAGCATGTTTTGTGGCTGATTCGGGCCTGTTTGCGCAGCTTTCTCCGGACGGCTTCCCATTAAATCGATGAACGTGAAAATAGCCCCGACCAGACCGCACGGGGTCCACCATTGCGCTGATTTCTCGCGACGACGAGGTGTTTGCGCCGCTCGTCCGAGGATTCGTCGGGGACCATTTTCCGTGAATTACTGGACAGCGGGACCGTTGAGGCAGACGCTGGTTCGAAGTACGAAACGCGAGGTGCGCCATGAACACAGGACCTGCGGCGGTACGGGCTTCGACGATCTTATCCGGGCAGACGATGCCGGCCGGGAAAATGCCGGTGCCGGCGGACCAACCCCGTCAGGCGGGTGCGCACCGGGCGCGGATGTCCGCCGCGGTCCAGTGCTTCGAGCGCACCCTCACCGCGCCGGCTTCCGACCCGGCCTGGCGGCACGGCGTCGCCACCGGCTTGGCGGCATTGCGCGCCGAGTTCCACACCCACGTCGGCCTGACCGAGGGACCCGACGGGTTGTACGCCGAAGTGCTGTGGGACGCGCCGCGGCTGGTCCACCACGCGCGCACCCTGGGCCGCGACCACAGGGCCATCCTGACCGCGCTGGATGAGGCCGCCGCCCACCTCGACGCCGAACCCGATCGGCTGCGGGACCGTGCCGGTGAACTGCTGAGCGAGTTGGCCCGGCACCGGCAGCGCGGCGCCGATCTCGTCCACGCCGCATACGCCACCGACCTCGGCGGTGAGAACTGACCGCCGAGGCGGTCGCCGCGGATCAGGGCAGCGGGTCCGGCAGCGCCAACCCGTCGAGGGCATGCTGGCACGGGCAGTCGGGTTCACCGGGCAGCGCGGTCACCACATCGATCAACAGCCCGCGGAGGCGTTCGATGTTGTCGGCGAACACCCGGAACACCTCCTCCTGCGTGACGCCCTGGTCGCCCTCCACCCCGGCGTCGAGGTCGGTGACCAGCGCGATGGCCGTGTAACACAGCGCGAGTTCGCGGGCCAGCACCGCCTCCGGGTGACCGGTCATATTGATCACCGCGCCGCCGGCGGCGGTGTACCAGCGGGACTCGGCGCGGGTCGAGAAGCGGGGCCCGGAGACCACCACCATCGTGCCGCCGTCGATCACCGCGAGCTGGCGGCCCGCGGCGGCCCGCAGCACCGCGCTTCGACCGGTCGGACAGTACGGGTCGGCGAAGTTGACGTGTACCGCGCCGCTGTCGTAGAAGGTCTGTGCCCGGCCGGACGTGCGGTCGACCAGCTGATCCGGTACCAGAAATGTGCCCGGACCAAGCTCGGGCCGCAGGCCGCCGACGGCGCAGGGCGCGATCACCTGGCGCGCGCCCAGCGCCCGGAGCGCCCACAGGTTGGCGCGGTAGGGAATCCGGTGCGGGGGATAGCGATGGTCGCGGCCGTGCCGGGGCAGGAACGCCACCCTGCGACCGGCCACCGTCGCGACGGTGATCGGATCCGACGGGGCACCGAACGGCGTGTCGACGATGCGTTCCTCGGCGTCGTCGAGCAGCGCGTACAGGCCCGATCCGCCGATCACGGCGATGTCGGCGGCGGCGATGAGTCCGGTCACGGACGAACACCCTAACCGCACCGCCAGCCGCACGCTAATGTGCGATGCATGGCGGTGAAACCAGGCACGGGACGCATCGAGCGTCCGGCCTTAACGGGCGCTACGGTTTTCGGCGGGAAAGCGGTTTCAGGTCTCCGGTGGACGGTGCCAGTCGATCATGACTGGGGCGGATCCGGCGTGGCTGGCTAGGCGTGCAGAGCGAGTCGGGGCGGCGCCGTGAGCCGCCGGCAAGCTGGGGGAGGACGATGAGGTCGCTGACCGGGCGGCTACTGGTCGCGACGCCTGCCCTGCGGGACCCCAACTTCGAACGTACGGTGGTGTTGCTGGTCGCGCACGAGGACGGTGGCGCGCTGGGCGTGGTGCTCAACCGCGCCACCGAGGTGTCCGTCACCGAGGTGCTCGGATCCTGGGGCGCGCTGGCCGGCGAGCCGCCGGTGGTCTTCGAGGGCGGTCCGGTCCAGCCGGAGGCCGCGATCTGCCTGGCCCGTACGCGTCCCGGCGTGGACGGGGTGAGCGGCTTCAACCGGGTGGCCGGCGCGATCGGGACGGTCGACCTGTCCGGGGACCCGGATACCCTGCGCGAGGGCGTGCTCGGGGTGCGTGTGTTCGCCGGGTATGCGGGGTGGGCGCCCGGGCAGCTCGAGAACGAGATCTCCACCGGGTCCTGGTTCGTGTTCGACGCGCTGCCTGGTGACGCGTTCGCCCACCGCCCCGACGACCTGTGGCCGATGGTGCTCCGTCGCCAGGGCGGCCTGCTGGCCGCCGTTGCCCACTACCCGTCGGATCCCAGCCTCAACTGAGGCCGCCGCGGGCCGGGCGCGCCTTTGGGGTACCGATGTGACCGGTAGGTGGCTGGTGTGTAATATTTGCGCCGTGCCCGGCGACGGGCGCTGGGGGCCGTGGCGCAGCTGGTAGCGCACCACACTGGCAGTGTGGGGGTCAGGGGTTCGAGTCCCCTCGGCTCCACTCAATGAAACCGCAGGTCAGCGGCTCAACCAAGATCATGGGCTGGTTCGTCCCCGAAGTCGACACCTTTCACCGTCTCCTACCACGGGCTTCGCTCAACGGGGCGCTCAGACGGGAAGCCGGAGGAATAGTTCGACCTCAGGCCGGCCGACGGAATGAGCGTTCCGCGGCGGTTCCGGGCCGTCGGTGGTCAGGATCACGGACCCTTCCGTCCGACCGGGCCCGCCGAGCCGCCGCCTGCAACGGCTCGTCAGGCGTTCGGCGTACCGGTCACGGTGGCGGACGGCGATCGACGCCGCCCTAACCAGGTCGGCCTCCGCGGTGGCGAGCTGGCCGGTCCAACGGGCGATCTCGCTACGGCACGTCAGGCCCTCCCACTCCGCCTCCCAGTAGCCGATATCGGCGGCGAGGGCGATGCCCTCCGTCAGCAGGCGCCGACCGCGGCCGGCGTCGCCCTGTTGTGCGCTTACCCGGCCGAGCGCCACCAGGGTGCACGCCTCGCCGAACAAATCGCCTGTGCTCCTGCGCAGGACCAGGCTGCGGGTGAGAAACCGCCCGGCGGCGTCGGTGCGGCCGAGCTGTTCATAGACGCCGGCGAGATTGTGCATCGTGGTCGCGACGTGAACTGGCCGATCGAACTCGCGATGCAGCCGCAGCGCCCGTGCGTAGCAGGCAAAGGCTGCCTCCGGCTGCCCGGTGCGCTGGTGGATCAGACCGAGATTGTCCAATATGGATGCCTGGGCCCGTCGGTCGTCGAGCTCCGTGCGGATCGTCATCGCCTCGGTCAACCGTGCCGTCGCCGCGTCGGTATGCCCACGCTGGGCATCCACCAGGGCCAGCGCGGTGAGGGCACGCGCCCGCCCGGCGCGGTCACCGCGGTACGTCGCGGTCTGTACGGCCAACTCGCCGAACTCACCGAGCAGTTCCCAGTGACCGCGCGGCGGCAGGTAGCTGCTCAGCGGGAGGAGCAGGTCGACCGCGAGGTCGCCGAACTGGTCCGGTTGCCGGCTCCCGTGCCGGGCGATGGCGAGCAGTGTCGGCAGCTCCCGCTCAAGCTCGGCGGTCCGGGGTGGCTGACCCGCCGCGGAGCGGGCGGCGATCAGCGGGACGTAGGGACGCACAGTGGCCACCACCTCGCGCGACATCCGCAGGTAGTCCTCGTAGACGCGGCGGACGGCGGATTCACGGCTCGCGACCGCTTCGGCGGCGGCCTTCTCGGCGGCGTAGATGCGCAGCAGGTCGTGCATCTGCAGCAGGTCTGCGTCGTCGGCCTCCACCAGCCGCATCTCGATGAGTCGGTCGAGGGCCGCGTCGGTGTCGACGATGTCACGGTCGAGGCCGGCGGCGAGGGATCGCGCATTTATCGGCAGACCGACCAGGCCCCGCAGCCGGAACGCCGCAGCGGCGAGCGCGTCGATCGGGTCATGACTGTGGCGCAACGCCTCGTAGCTGAACTGCAGGGACGAGCGGACGCCAACGCCATCGATCTCCAGCTCGTCGAGGCGGCGCCGCTCGTCCGCAAGCCGGTCCGCGAGCCGGGCCAGAGGGTACCCGGGTCGTCGGGCGAGACGGGCGGAGATGATCTGCAGGGCGAGCGGGAGGTGGCCACAGTACTTCGCGATCGCCAGCGTCGCGGCCGGATCCTCGTCCATCCGGCTCGCGCCGGCCAGCGCCCGCAGTAGGGTGCGGGCGGACTGCGGCTGCAACGGCGTGAGCCCGAGGTGGTGGGCGTCCAGTTCGGGCAACATCCGTCGGCTGGTGACGATGGTCAGACAACCGCGGGCGGCCGGTAACAGCGCGGCGACATCGTCGGCGGAGGAGGCGTCATCCAGTACGATGACCATCCGCCGTTCGCTCGCGACTGACCGCCAGATGGCGGCGGCGTGAACAGCGTCCGCCGGCACCTCGGCGGCAGCCATCCCGGCACCTTGCAGCAGCCAGCTGGCCGGATTCGTCGCGGCGGCCCGGCGCAGGTCGGCATGGGCCGCACCGCGGAGGTCCTGGAAAAGGTTGCCGTCGGGACAGGACCCGATCATGGCTCGCGCAACGGTCAGTGCGAGCGCTGTCTTGCCGGTGCCGGCCGGCCCATGAATGGCGATCACGCGAGGTCCGTGCGGCGCCGAGGCTGCCGCGACCAGCGTCGCCAGCTCGTCATCTCGGCCGATGAACACCCGTGGTGCTGCCGGCACCTGCCACGGCGATGCGGTGGCCGGGTCGGCGACGGTCGGGCCGCGCGCTCGGCGTTCTCGGCCTCCGCTGGATCCGCCTTCGTCGGGTTTGCCCGCGTCAGCCGCCGCCGCGCGATGACCGGCGACGGCCTGCGGTCGGGCCAGCTGGAGGGCGGGGTCCCGGTTCAGGATCAAACGGTGCAGGTCCGCGAGCGCAGGGCCGGGCTCGATGCCGAGCTGGGATACCAACGCCTCCCGCGCACAGTGGAAGGCATCCAGCGCACCGGCGACGTTGCCGCGTCGGTACAGGGCCGTCATCAGCAGGGCCTGGGCCTCCTCCCGCAGTGGCTGATCTGCCACGTGCTCGCGGAGCAGCGACACCACCTCGGCGTCGTGGCCGAGGTCGAGTCGGATCTGGGCCAGCTGCTCGATGACGGCCCACCGATCCTCGTTGAGCTCACGGACGATGGAGGCCAACACCGGACCCACCGGTACCCCGTCCAGCGCGGCGCCACGCCACAACCGCAGGCTCTCGCTGAATTGTTCGGCCGCACGCGAGCGATCGCCGTGGGCCGCCGCCGCCCGCCCCGACGCGAGCAGGCTCCGGAAGGCGTCCGCGTCAAGCTCCCCGGCCCCGGACGCGAGTTGATAGCCGCCCCGCCCGGCATTGATCGGCGCGACACCCCGCCCGCCGAACGCCCGACGCAGATCCGCGATGTACGTCCGGAGGTTGGCGATGGCCGACCGCGGCGGGGATGCGCCCCACACCTCGTCGGCCAGTTCCTCCACGGTCACCACGCGATCCGGCTTGAGGAGCACGTAGGCAAGGACCGTCCGCGGCTTCGACGCCGCGATGACGATCGGTGAATCGTCTCTGTACACCCGCAAAGTACCCAGCACGTGATAAGCGAACGTCATCGATCTCCCGTGTGCCCCCGTTGACCCTTGCCGGCCGACTGTATCACCGCGTTGCGCAGGCAC
>JAVHWE010000368.1:0-6930 GCA_032160285.1 Micromonosporaceae bacterium
TTCAGCGCCGGCGGCCGGAGCGGCCCTGGGCGGTGCGGTTGGGTACGGCGTGAACGGCGTCGGTCTGCGTGGCGGCGTCCCACCGGGCATAGGCGTCGACGATGTCGCTGACCAGCCGGTGACGGACCACGTCGGCGCTGCCCAGCGTGGCGAAGTGCACGTCGTCGAGGCCGTCGAGGATGTCCCGGACGATGCGCAGCCCGCTGGTGGTCCCGCCGGGCAGGTCGACCTGGGTGACATCGCCGGTGACGACGATCCGGGAGCCGAAGCCGAGCCGGGTCAGGAACATCTTCATCTGCTCCGGCGTGGTGTTCTGGGCCTCGTCCAGAATGATGAACGCGTCATTAAGGGTGTTATGCGTGACGATCAGGTCGTTCGTGACGTACAGGGAGTCGGCTGCGGCCACCTGGATGCAGACCGTCTCGGCCTCGCTGGCCGGCTCGATACTGTCGATCATGCGCATCGGACGACCACCCCCGGTCGCGTCGTAGCGCTCGCGCTTACGCGCCAGCCGGAACGGCTGGACGCCGGCCGGCAGGCGGATGTCGACGAGGTAGGCGTCACTTCGGTGGTACACCGCCCTGCCATTGGCGAGGCCGGGCCTCCGCTCGGCCGCCGGCCGTGTCCGCCAGTAGGCCACCCCACCCAGCGAACGGACCAGGAAGAGCACATCGTCGCGGAGCCGCGGCGAGCAGGTCGAGTACTGGATGCGGCAAGTGCGGCCGCGCTGGCTGACCGGCCCGCCGTCACTGTCGAGCAGACCCTGAAGTACGGCGAGCCGGACCGCCGCGCTGTTGCGCTGGTAGCACCGGGGCACGAACTTGGTGTTCGAGCGCGTGCCGGCCAACCCGAGTTCGCGGAGCGCGAGGGTGAGGGGGTTGCTCACGATGACACCGCCACGCCCGCCCGTCTGATTGCGCAGCACGTAGTCGACATCATTCTTCCGGACCAGCGAGATGCCCGGCAGCGCTGCCTCCAAGGCCACCGCGAGTTCGGTGTCCGCCGTGGTGAACGACGGTGTCGTCCCGGTCGTCAGGCACCCGTCACCGACGAGTAGCCCGAGCGCGTACGGGTCGACCGGCACCTCCTGCGGCACGAACTCGACCGCCGAGACCAACGGCAACTCGTAGCGGCGCACGGCGCCACGACGCAGGTTGCCGATCATGTCCTGGGTCTGCACCACCCGCCACGCCCGACGATGGCTCCGGTCGTCGACGGTTCTGACCGTCCAAAGGTGTTCCCCACAGGCCACCGTCGTCGCGCCGTCCTGCGTGGTTACCCGGTAGACGGGCTTGCGGCCCTGCGGGTAGACGCCGAGGACCGGCGTCGGCAGGCCGTCCGACCCGACCACGAGATCGCCGACGGCCAAGTCACCGATCCGGCGCCAGCCGTCCGGCGTCAGCACCTGAGCCGACAGCGGTTGGGCCCTCCCACGCATGTAGGCCAGCGGGGCGACCTCGATGGTGCCGGCCGCCATCAGCTTCGGGATCGAGTCGGGGTCGAGCATGTCGTGCAGGGCGTCGTAGAGCGGCCGCAGGTACGGGTCGATCTTCTCGAACAGCGTGCCGGGCAGGAAGCCGAGTCGCTCCCCCGCCTCCACCGCGGGGCGGGTCAGGATGATCCGGTTGACCTGCTTGGCCTGCAGCGCCTGGACCGCCTTCGCCATCGCCAGGTAGGTCTTTCCGGTACCCGCCGGGCCGATGCCGAACACGATGGTGTGCTGGTCGATCGCGTCGACGTAGCGCTTCTGGCCGAGCGTCTTCGGCCGGATGGTGCGCCCGCGCCGGGACAGGATGTTGAGGGTCAGCACGTCGGCCGGGCGCTCCGTGGTGCCGTCGGCGAGCATGCCGACGATTCGCCGTACCGCGTCGGTGGTCAGCGTCTCGCCCTTGCCGATCAGCTCGAGAAGCTCGGCGAAGATGCGCTCGGCCTGGGCGTTGTCGGCCGGGGCGCCGGTGATGGTGATCTCATTGCCGCGGACGTGCACGTCGCTGGCGACTGAGCGCTCGATGAAACGCAGCAACTCGTCGCCGGCACCGAGCAGCCGGACCATGGTGTGTGCGTCGTCAACCGTGATCTTTGTCTGTGCCCGTAATGGCTCGGCGTGCGCGCCGCCCACGGCGGGGGGTGGAGTCTGCGTCATGGGTCGGCCGGAGGGCCTTACGCCACCTGCTCTCACGTCGTGGCCGTCGACGCTCGTCACGCCCGGCTCCCATCGGCTGTTCAGGTACCCCATGGTATCGGGACGACACCATCCGGGCCGGTCCGAATTCGCGGCAAACCGCCGCCGCGCCGCAGCGGTCCGCCGCGCCATGGTGGCATGGGCCATCCGGTCACGATCGGGCGACCGACCCGCTCCTGTCGTACCCGCGTGGCAGGGTTGGGTCGACAACCAGAAACCGGATCCGGTCACCGACCGCCAGGAGGCAATCATGGACGAGCGGAGCAGCTACCCCGACGGGGAGCCGTGCTGGGCCGATGTCGTCACCAACGATCTCGAGGCCGCACAGCGCTTCTATCACGCCCTGTTTGGGTGGGAATACCAGAATTCCGGCCCGGAGATGGGCAACTACAGCACCGCCCTGGTGACCGGCAAGCCGGTCGCGGGCATCATGCCGCCGCCGCCCGGGAGCACCGGCATCCCGCCGGCCTGGAGCGTCTACCTCGCCTCGGCCGACCTCGACGCCACCGCCGCCAAGATCGACCAGGTCGGCGCGAAGGTGATCATGGGCCCGATGGACATCCCCGGTACCGGCCGAATGATGATCGGGATGGACCCCACCGGCGCCCCGTTCGGTGTCTGGCAGGCCGGCGGCCACATCGGCGCCGAGGTGGTCGGCGTCCCCGGCGCACCGGCCTGGGCCGAACTGCACACCCGCGACGGCGCGACGGCGGACTCGTTCTACCGGAGCCTCTTCGGTTACCAGCAGCAACAGGTCGGTGACGGCGTCAACTTCGACTACACCGTCTGGTCGCTCGGCGACCGGCAGGTGGCCGGGCGGATGGTGGACGGGTCGGACATGCCGGCCGACGGGGCGCCCCGCTGGACGATCTACTTCTCGGTCGACGACGCCGACGCCGCCGTCGCACGGGCTGCCGCCGCCGGCGGCCGGGTCGTGACGGGGCCCGACGACTCGCCGTACGGACGGATGGCGGTCGTCGCCGATCCCGACGGCGCGGTGTTCAGCGTTATCGACATGTCCCGCCGCACCGAGGTCTGAACGGCCGCCCCGCCCGGCTCAGTTGGCCAGCATCGGGCCGAGGGGGGCGCCGCCGACCACATGGGCGTGCACGTGGAAGACTTCCTGGCCGCCGTCGCGTCCGCTGTTGAGGATCGTGCGGTAACCGTCGGCGGCCAGGCCGGTCGCCTCCGCCGCGGCCGCGGCCGCGGCCAGTACCGCGCCGGCCAGGCCGGGGTCGGCCGCGGTGAGCGCGGCGAGGTCGGGAAAGTGCGCCCGTGGGATGACCAGCAGATGTACCGGGGCCTTGGGCGTGATGTCACGAAATGCGAGAGCGGACTCGGTCTGGTAGACGATGTCGGCCGGGATCTCCCCCGCGACGATCCGGCAGAACAGGCAGTCGGTCACCCGTGGATGGTAGGCGACCCCGGTCCGTCGGACAGATCGCCCCGGCGCAACTGTGACTTGTGGTGATCGGTCAGCCCCTGTAGGACTGTGGCCGTGAAGTGTCGCCACGCGGTCGGGGTATTCGTCGTCATCACCGCACTGGCAGCGTGCAGTTCGACCGGTACCACCGCCCAACCCCCCGACACCGTCTCCCACCCGGCCAGCCCCACCCTGGCTGCCACGATCATCGCCACCGTGCCGGTGGCCGATCAGGCGGTGTCCATGGCGTACGACGGCCGGTACCTGTGGGTCGGCAGCGACAGCGGGTCGGTCACCCAGGTGGACACCACGATCGGCCAACCGATCCGGACGATCCGACTCGGCGGGCGGCCGGCCGGCGTCGCCGTCACCTCCGACGGCGTCTGGATAGCCGACAACGCCGGCGACACGATCCGACGACTCGACCCCGGTAGCGGAAGGGTCAACGAGACCGTCCGGGTGGCCGCGAACCCGCTGGGATTCGCGCGCGTCGGTGCGGAACTGTGGGTCTTCGGTCAGGCAGAGCAGGAGATCTCCGTGGTGGACCCGCGTACCGCGTCGGTCACCCGGACGATCGCGCTGGCCGGCCTCGGCGCCGGCTACCCGGCCGTGGCCGACGGCGCGATCTGGGCACCGGACCTCACCGGCAACAGCCGGGCGGTGTGGAAGATCGACCCCGCCTCGGGTACCAGCTCCAGCCGCCTGGCCACCGGGTCCCGGCCGGCCGAGATCGCCTTCGGCTTCGGCTCCGGCTGGGTCAGCGACGATGAGGTGGTCACCCGCTTCAAGCCGAGCAACGGTGCCGAGCAGGCCCGGATCACGGCGCTGGGCAGCCAACTCGACGGCGTGGCGGTCACCTCCGACGCGGTCTGGGTGGCCAGCACCACCGACAACCGGATCACCCGGATCGACCCGTCAACCAACAAGCCGACCGCTTCGCTGGGTGTGTGCACCGGCCCCCGCCACCTGACGGTCATCCAGGACGACATCTGGGTCGTCTGCTACGCCGCCGGCATCCTCGTCCGCCTCCGCGAAAACTGACGACCGGGAAAACTCACGGCCGCGAACGGACACGAAACCGACGGGCGCGGCGAGCTGGCGCGACGGACCGGCCGCACCTCACCAGCGGCCGAGGCGCACGGAGAGAACGGCGAGCGCGGCCACCCCGGCGGTGGAGGTCCGCAGGACGTCCGGACCGAGCCGGGCGACGATCGCGCCGGCGGCGGCGAGGGTCTCCAACTCGGCCGGCGCGATACCGCCCTCCGGGCCGACGACCAGCGTCACCTCACCGGTACCCGTCGCGCCCAGGTCGACCCGCGACAACGGCGTCGAGCTCTCCTCGTGCAGCACCACGACGGGCGCGGGCCGGCGGGCCAGGTCGGCGGTGGTCACCGGGTCGGACACCTCCGGTACCCACGCCCGACGCGCCTGCTTGGCCGCCTGGAGTGCCGTCGCCCGCCAGCGGCGCAGCGACCGGTCGTCGGTCCACCGGGCCACCGAACGGGCCGCCGCCCACGGCACGATCCGGTCGACGCCGGCCTCCGTCATGGCCTGGACGGCCAGCTCACCACGGTCGCCCTTGGCGATACCCTGCACGACGACGAGACGCGGCTCGGGCGGTCGGACGTACTCGCGGGTGGTGATCGTGAGGTCGAGCGTGCCGCGGCCGACGGCCGTGACCACCGCGGTCGCCGTGCCGCCCCGGCCGTCGCCGAGCAGGAGGCCCTCGCCGACGCGCAGCCGCGCCACCGTGGCGGCGTGATGACCCTCCGGCCCGTCGAGCCGGTAGCCGTCGCCGGCGGGCAGCTCCGTGACGAGGAAGAGCGCCAGGCTCACGGGTGGCCGTTGAACGCGTCCCGCATCCGGGAGAAGAAACCGCCCTGCTTGGACAGCTCGGCGACCTCCTCGCCGCGGCTGCGGGCGAACTCGCGCAGGGACCGCTCCTGTTCCGGGTCGAGCTTCGTCGGCGTCCGGACGTCGAGGTGCACGAACAGGTCACCCCGACCGGTACCGCGCAGGTGCGGCACACCCTTGCCGCGGATCCGCATGGTCGCGTTCGGCTGGGTACCGGCCCGGACGTCGACGGTCTCCTCGCCGTCGAGCGTCTTGATGGTCAGCCGGGTGCCCAGCGCCGCCGCGGTCATCGGTACGGTGACCCGGCAGTGCAGGTCGTCGGCCTTGCGCGAGTACACGTCGTGCGGGCGCTCGTGGATCTCCACGTACAGGTCGCCCGGCGGCCCACCGCCGGGGCCCACCTCGCCCTGCTGCGCCAGCCTGATCCGCATGCCGTCCTCGACGCCGGGCGGGATCTTGACGGTCAGCGTCCGGCGGGTACGGACCCGGCCGTCACCGCCGCAGGTCTGGCACGGGTGCGGGACGGTGGTGCCGTAACCCTGACAGGCCGCGCACGGGCGGGCCGAGACGACCTGACCGAGGAACGTGCGCTGTACCGCCTGGACCTCGCCCCGGCCGTTGCAGACCTCGCAGGTCACCGGGTGGGTACCGGCCGCCGACCCGGCGCCGGAGCAGGTGGTGCAGAGCACCGCGGTGTCGACCGTGATCGGCGTTTCCACGCCGAACGCCGTCTCCTGCAGGTCCAGTTCGAGACGGAGGATGGCGTCCGCCCCCGGCCGTACCCGTGGTCGTGGCCCCCGCGCCGACGCGTTGCCGAAGAAGGCGTCCATGATGTCCTGGAACCCGACGAACGGCCCACCCGGGGTCGGGCCACCGCCGCCGGGGCCCAGCGGGTCCCCACCGAGGTCGACGAGCTCGCGCTTCTGCGGATCGGACAGCACCTCGTACGCCGCGTTGATGTCCTTGAACTTCTCCTGCGCCACCGGGTCGGCGTTGACGTCCGGGTGGTACTCGCGCGCCAACCGCCGGTAGGCGCGCTTGATGTCATCCGCGGAGGCGTCCCGACGTACGCCCAGGATTGCGTAGTAGTCCTTAGTGGCCACGTGCGTCCTTTTGCCCTCGCTCCAACCGCCCGTTACAGCTGTACCGCTCTGCCGTGCCGATTCGCTGTCCTACAGATTTATCAACTCTGCGCCAGCAGGTCGCCGACGTAGCGTGCCACGGCCCGCACCGTCGCCATCGTGGCGGGGTAGTCCATGCGGGTCGGGCCGAGCACACCCATCCCGCCCACCACGATGGTTCCCGGCCCGTACCCGGTGCTGACCACCGAGGTGGACCGGAGGTCCTCAATCTCATTCTCATCCCCGATGCGCACCCGCATCAGCGTGTTCGGCTCCACCTCGCCGAACAGCTTGAGCAGCACGACCTCCTCCTCCAGCGCCTCCAGGATCGGGCGCAGCGAGCCGTGGAA
>JAVHWE010000419.1:0-9104 GCA_032160285.1 Micromonosporaceae bacterium
CCGAGCGGGTACATCTGCCACGGCTTGGTCACGGCGTTGGTGACCCGGGAGAGGATGCGGTTCATCAGGCCGCGCTTGTTCAGCTGATCTTCGAGGGCGGCCTCGTCGAAGGCGCCGCTGCGCATCCGTCGGAAGACCTTGACGATGCCCACCAGGACGAACAGGTTGATGATCCCGATGAGGTAGAGGAACAGCCCGGACACCGCCATGCCGATCAGACCGGTGGTCTCCTGCAGCGCGGATGATTCGCTCTGGACCTGGACGGCGACCGCGCGGATGCCGACGCCGAGCAGGAAACACAGCCCGAACACGACGCTCGAGTGGCCGAGCGAGAACCAGAATCCGACCGATACCGGGCGTTGCCGGTCGGCCATCAGCTTGCGGGTGGTGTTGTCGATGGCGGCGATGTGATCGGCGTCGAAGGCGTGCCGCAGCCCCAGCGTGTACGCGGTGACGCCGAGGCCGATGCCGAACACCCCGGCCGCGCCCACGCGGTAGTGCGCCGGCGCCACCAGCAGCGCGAGGGTGCCCCACCCGATGATGTGCAGGACGGCGATGAACACGGCCATGCCGGCGATGCCAGCCCGGCCGCGCGGGCCGAGGGCCTCGCGCATGGAGGGCATCGTCGTGGCCGTGACGTCGGTGGCCGTGGCGAGGGTCGTCTCCATGTTATCGGGATCGTATGGTTGTTGCCGCTGGTTTGCAACAACCATCGATCCCGCCAATGGCGGGGACCTGCGGCGCGAGGTCGCGCCGCAGGTCCCGCTGGCCGGCCGGTCAGTCACCGCGGGCCGCTCACGGTCGCGGTCTCACCGCCGGTCGCTCACAGGTCGTCGGTCGGCGCGCCCATCACCTGTCGCACCTCGATCGGCTGCTGGATCGCGACCCCGCCGGGCCCGGGCGCGGCCGACACCCTGGCCGCGATCTCGATCGCGCGCGCCTCCGACTCGACGTCGACCGTCCGGTACCCGGCGAGCAGCTCCTTGGACTCCGCGAACGGGCCATCGGTCACCACCGGCGAGCCGACACCGTCGGACGTCACCAGCTTCGCCGCGTCGGGCCAGGCCAGGCCCTGCGCGTCAACGAGCTCGCCCGCCCGCAGCAGCTCGGCGTTCACCGCGACCTGGAAGTCGATGTGCGCCTTGATGTCCTCGGGCGCCCAGTCCGTCATCGGCACGTCGCACCCGGCGCCGCCCTCGTACTTCTGCAACAACATGAACTTCGGCATGTCCGGCTCCTCATCGTCGGATGCGCCCATCCTGGCGCATTCACCCAGAGGACGGCGCCGCCGTCGCGTTCTCGACATCCTGCCGGGGATATTTCCGCGCCGCGTCACCAGCTGTGCTCTGCGTCGGTATCCACGCCGCCGCGACGGTCGCCGAGGTGATGGCCGACGCCGACCCGATGCGGGTCCACCCGATCCAGCCGACCCGACGGTTACCTCGGGCTGGTGGCCGACCCGGACGACGGCGCGGTCGTCACCGGCTACCCGTGTGAGCTGTGCCGGCCCGATATCGGCTGGCCCGGCCGGGCGTCGGTCGCCACACTGCGGTGATGCACACCACCGCCGAGCCCGCCGGTCCCCGCCCGCTGCCGGGCGGCCTCGTGCTGCGCCCCGCCCGACCGGGCGACCTCGACCAGATCGGCGCGTTGCTGTCCGCGCGCGGTGAGGCCGACGACGCCGTCGACCATCGACTGGTGATGCTCGACCCGGACGCGGGTTGGTCGGCGTGCGCGGTGGTGGCGGACGGTGACCGGGTGGTTTCCACCGCCACCCTGCTGGACGAGACTGTCCAGCTGGGGACGGTGACGATCCCCGCCGGCCAGGTGGAGCTGGTCGCCACCGACCCCGACCACTCCGGACGCGGCCTGGTCCGCGCGCTGATGGGCTGGGCACACGAGCGGTCGGCCAAGCGCGGTCACCTCGCCCAGGTGATGGTCGGCATCCCGTACTTCTACCGGCAGTTCGGCTATGCGTACGCCACGCCGATCACGGCGGTCCGGCCGGTCGTCGCCGCCCCGGGCGCGGTCCGCGACGGGCTGACGGTACGGACGGCCGCGGCCGCCGACATCCCGGCCATGGACGCCCTGCAACGAGGCGAACAGGCCGGCGCCGACCTGCGGATGCCGCACTCACCGGCCTGCTGGCGGTGGCTCGTCGCCCGACCCGGCAACGCCCTGTGGCTGGTCGAGCGGGGTGCGACGGCGGTCGCGACCGGCCGGACCACGCCCGCCGACGACGGCGGGGTGCTGGCCGAGATCGCGGCGGCCGACGCGGATGGCGCGCACGCCCTGGTACGCCACGCCTGGGACGTCGTCGGGCCGACCCTGCGGGTACGCGAACGGCCGGGCACCGTGGCCGGCGAGGCCGTCGCCGACCGGCTCGGTCCGCGCCCGGACACCGTCGAACGCCACTACGCCCGAATCGCCGACCCGGTGGCGCTGCTGGAGCACCTGCGTCCGGTGCTGTCCGCGCGGCTGGCCGCGTCCGAGTTCGCCGACGCGGCCGGCGAGGCGGTGGTGTCATTCTTCCGGTTCCACGTCCGGCTGCCGTACGCGCGGGGCGCGGTCGGTCCGGTGGTGACCGGCGGCGTGATGCAGGCGCCCTTCGCCGCCGGCGGCGCCGGGGTCGCCCCGGATCTCGTGGCGCCGCTGCTGTTCGGCCCCGCCGGGATCGTCGGGCTGGCCCGGCAGCATCCGGACGTGTACCCGGGTCCGGCACCGGCCCTCATGCACACGCTCTTCCCGCCGGTCCGCAGCGACCTGCTGACCTTCTACGTACCGTGATCACGGGCTGACGCGGCGACCGGCATCGCGACGATCGGGCAGGCGGAGGCTGCCGTCGCCGGGCTGATTCTGTCAATCAGACGTAGCCGGTGGGGTGTGGCCGTCGGGGAGGTGCGTCCCGGCCGCCGGAAAGCTGGTCCCGAGCAGCGCGTCGACGTCGGTATCGGCCAACGGCCTGGCGAAGTAGAACCCCTGACCGAACTCGCAGCCACTGGCGTGCAGCTCCCCCCGCTGGGCCAGATCCTCGATGCCCTCGGCGACGGTACCCAGCTGGAGGGTCTGGCCCAGCCGGACGATACCGAGCAGGAGGGCCGCGCCGCTCGGGCCGCGGGTCAGTTCGTCCACGTAGGACTTGTCAATCTTGAGGATGTCCACCGGGAAGTGCTGCAGGTAGGCCAGGGACGAATATCCGGTACCGAAGTCGTCGACGGCCAGCCGGACGCCGAGCGCCTTGAGCGTGTGCAGCCGGCGCGCGGACACCTCCGAGTCGGGGATCAACATCGACTCGGTCAGCTCGAGGACCAGGCAGTACGGATCCAGGCCGGTGGTCTGCAAGATTTCGGCAACCATGATCGCCAGGTCGGGCTGCTGCAACTGCCGTACCGACAGGTTCACACTGATCGACAGGGGCGGCTGCTCGCCGCGGCGGGCGTTCCAGTCGCTCGCCTTCTGGCACGCTTCCTGAAGGACCCAGCGGCCGATCGCGACGATGAGCCCGGTCTCCTCGGCGAGCGGGATGAAGTCCAGCGGCGGGATCAGTCCACGCTCGGGGTGCCGCCACCGCACCAGCGCCTCCAGGCCGATGACCTGCCCGGTCGCCAGGACCACGATCGGCTGGTACTGCAGCACGAACTCGCCGCGGGCCACCGCGCGACGTAGGTCCGCCTCCAGGTCGAGGTCGGTGTGGTGGTCGACCCGCGTGGACGGATCGAAGATCTCGTAACGCCCCTTGCCGTTGAGCTTCGCCCGGCGCAGGGCCTCGTCGGCGTCCCGCATCAGTACATCGCCGGCCCGCTCGTGGCCGTGCCGGGTGGCCGCCTCGCCGAACGCGATCCCGAGGCTCGAGTCGATGAAGACCTCCTTGCCGGTGATCGTGAACGGTGCCTGGAGTGCGCTGATGATCCGGTCGGCCACGGACACGGCCTGGTCTACGCCAGCGACATCGTGCAGCAGCACCGCGAACTGGTCCGCGCCGATCCGCGCGGCGGTATCGCTGGCCCGCAGGCTGGCCCCGAGCCGCGACGCGACCTCGATGAGCACGGCGTCACCGGCGGCGTGGCCGAGGGTGTCGTTGACCGCCTTGAACCGGTCCAGGTCCAGCAGGATCACCGCCAGCTGACCGTGGTCACGTTCGGCACGGGCCAGGCCGTACGTCATCCGGTCCATGAACAGACTGCGGCTGGCCAGCCCGGTCAGCGAGTCCCGAAACGATGGGGCGACCGCGGTGACGGTACGGGCGTCGGCCAGCGCCAGGCTCGCGTGCTCGGCGAAGGCCAGCAGGATCTCCTGGTCGGTCTTGGTGTACGCGCGATCGGTGTGCGATGTCGCCACCGCGAGGCTGCCGACCGTCACGCCCCGCTCGTACACCGGGACGCCCATGGCCGCCCGCATGTAGGTCGGGTACGGCAGCGGCTGCGACCCGTCGTTGTGTGGTCCGTGCGGGGCGAGCTGATGTCCGCTGACCGCCACCAGATCCTCGACCAGAAATGCCCGCCCGGAGACGCCGGCCTCGGCGGCGGGCAGCAGCCGCAGCCGGTTCGCCCGCTCGGGCCTGAACCCGGCGTGCGACACCAGCAGCAGCAGGTCCGAATCCTCGACGTCGCGCAGCCGCAGCCCGGCCGTCTCGGAGTTGAGCAGTTCCCGCAGGCCGGCCGTGATGCGGTCGAGCACCTGCTGCAACGGCGCCCGGCGGCTGATCGCCCGCTGGATGGTCGACAGGTGCTCCAGCAGTGACTGGCGCTCCTTCAGCGTGCTCAACAGCCGCTCGTTCTCGACCGTGTGCCGACGCTCGGCCGCCCGCCGGCGGTGGTTCTCCGCGACCAGTTCGACGACCTTCGCCATGCCCCGGACCAGGCCGACCTCGTCGACGGTGAAGCCGCCCTCGCCGGCGCGCGCCAGCACGAGGTGGGCCGGCTCCGAACCACCGATGTCAGCCACCACGGTCGCGCACGATCCCACGCCGTCGAGGTCCAGGGTGGTATCGGTGCCGGAGGCGACCGCCAGCAACTTGGCCCGGGGGGCCGGTCCGGCGGCGAGGCAGGCGGACGCCACCACGCCGTACTCGCCGGTCACCGCTGCGACGTCGGCACCAAGCTCGCGGACGGCCCGGTCGACCGCGCCGCCGACCGCGGACGCGGCGTCGGGAAATGCCGAGACGTGCGCCAGAAAGTCGGCGAGCTGCTGGCTGGCACCGGCGGGCACGTCAGCCGGCCAGGCCAACTGGGCAACGGACAGTTTCCGCCCACCGTGCGATGCGGACCTCATGCCCTACCTTTCGGCAGGGCGGGCGACGGTTCAAGCGGATTCGGGTCGGATCTTCGCGAGCCGTCGCCCGGCGGGTACCGCATCGAGCCGGTCTGTATCGCGGCGCGCCGCACCGACTCCCGTCCAACGGATCGGCGGGCATTAAGCTGTTCGGCGTCGTCAGGGGGTGCTCGGGGTGCTGGTCGTTCACAGCCTATGGCTGGCGAGCGGCCGGCTCGCGCTGTGGGGCGAGGACTCGACGCTGCCCACCCGGGCACCCCGGCGCGGTGGCCGGCCGCCGCGCCGGCGTCCGCACCCGTTCGCCGCCCCACCCGATTCTCTGGCCGCTCTGGGCGCGACGGCCGCGCCGGCCACAGCCGCCAAGGCCGGCACCGGCACGGTCGAACTGCTGTTGCCCACGACCGACGCCGCCCCCACCCCGTCACCCGAGCTGGCCCGCGCGCCCGACCCGGCCGGCGACTCCGCGACCGCGCTCACCGACGCGGTACCCGCCGCCGCCGCCGCCGCCGCCGCCTGGCTGGTGCCGACGATCGAGTACGAACCGGGTGACGCCCTCGCCGTGCTGCTCGGCTTCGGCGACGGCACCGCCACCACGGGTCCCGGCGCCACCACGGACACCAACGAGATCACGTACGGAACGACCGTGCACCACCTCGCCACGGTCGCCGGTTTCGCCGCCGACCTGGTGGCCCGCGGCCGCGTGCTACCCACCGTGGCAGCCGGGCCGGTGGCGGTCTGGCGGCCGGTGCTGACCGGCGCGGACGCCGCCTGGGCGCAGTCCCTCGCGCTCGCCATGCCACCGGCCGCGACCGCCGAGATCAGCGAGCCGGGCCCCGGAGCCGGCCGGTCCAGCCGAGTCGGCGTAGCGGCGACCGCGGTGGGGGTGCTGGCCGCCGCCCTGGACGCGCTGGTCGACTCGACGGTACGGGTCGCGCTCGGGCAGTACCCGATCGTCGAGGGCCGACCGCGCACGGCGGTCGATGCCTGGCTACGGGCGCTGACCGGTCCCGACGGCCGGATGGACGTCGCCCCGGCGGACGTCGACCGGCTCTGCGCCGAGCTGAGCCGGTGGCAGCGCGACGCGGTCGGCGGGCCGGTGCGGGCCTGCTTCCGGCTCACCGAACCGCCGGCTGACCCGGGCAGCGGGCCGGCGGGCGTCGACGATGAGCCCGGAGCCGACCCGACGACCTGGCGGCTGCGGTTCGCGCTGCAGGCGACCGACCAGCCAAGCCTGATCGTCGACGCGGACCGGGTGTGGCGCTCGCGCGGCACGCTCAAGGCGCTCGCCCGCCACATCGAGTCACCGCAGGAGACCCTGCTGGCCGAGCTGGGCCGGGCCAGCCGGCTGCATCCACCGCTGCGCGACGCGCTACGCGCGGCCAGCCCCACCGGGCTGGACATGGCGGCGGACGGGGCACACGAGTTCCTCACCCGGGGCGCGCCGATGCTGGCCGCCGCGGGTTTCGGGGTGATGCTGCCGTCCTGGTGGAACAAGCCGTCGGCGCGGCTGGGCGCCAGGCTGACCGCGCATTCGCCCACCGCTCCCGGCACGGTCGCCGCGAAGAGCGCACTGAACACCGACGCCCTCGTCGAGTACCGGTGGGACCTGGCCCTCGGCGACGATCCGCTCACCGCCGACGAGCTGGCCGCGCTGAGCGCGCTGAAGACTCCCCTGGTACGGCTGCGCGGTCAGTGGGTCGAGGTGGACCCGAAACGACTGGCCGCCGGCGTACGGATGCTGCGCGGTAACGGCCACGGCAGGGCCGGCGTCATCGAACTGCTCCGGCTGGCGGTCACCGCCGACGCCGCACCGGGCGGCCTGCCGATCACCGGCGTCACCGCCGACGGCTGGCTCGGCGAACTCCTGTCCGGCCAGGCCGACACGCGGATGACACCGGTCGCCGCACCGCCCGGCTTCCACGGCACCCTGCGGCCGTACCAGGAGCGTGGCCTGGCCTGGCTGGCGTTCCTGGAGGCGACCGGCCTGGGCGGCATCCTCGCCGACGACATGGGGCTGGGCAAGACGATCCAGCTGCTCGCCCTGATCGCCGGTGACGACACCGGGCCGACGGGCACCGGACCGACGCTGCTCATCTGCCCGATGTCGTTGGTGGGCAACTGGCAGCGCGAGGCCGCGACGTTCGCGCCGGACCTGCGGGTACACGTGCATCACGGTGCCGAACGCGCGCGCGGCAAGGCGTTCGCCGCCGCCGTGCGCGACGCCGACCTGGTGGTGACCACCTACTCACTGGCGACCCGCGATGCGGCCGCGCTGGGTCGGATCCAGTGGCACCGGCTGGTGGTGGACGAGGCGCAGGCGATCAAGAACGCCGCCACCCGGCAGGCGGTGGCGGTCCGGTCGCTGCCCGCGCGGCACCGGGTCGCGGTCACCGGTACGCCGGTGGAGAACCGGCTGGCCGACCTGTGGTCCTTAATGGAGTTTGCCAATCCCGGCCTGCTCGGCAGCGCCGCCGGCTTCAAGAAGCGGTACGCCGAGCCGGTCGAGCGGCACGCCGACGCCGACGCGGCGGCCCGGCTACGCCGGCTGACCGGCCCGTTCATCCTGCGCCGGGTCAAGACCGACCGCACCATCATCAGCGACCTGCCGGCCAAGCTGGAGATGGAGGTGCTCTGCAACCTGACCGCCGAGCAGGCCTCGCTCTACCAGGCCGTGGTCAGCGACATGCTGGCCCGCATCGACAGCTCCGACGGGATCGAGCGGCGCGGCCTGGTGCTGGCCACCATGACCAAGCTCAAGCAGGTGTGCAACCACCCGGCCCAGTTCCTGGCCGACGGTACCCGGCTGGCCGGTCGGTCGGGCAAGCTGGCCCGGCTCGAGGAGATCCTCGACGAGGTACTGGCCGCCGGCGAGAAGGCGTTGCTGTTCACCCAGTACGCGTCGTTCGGTGGCATGCTGCGTTCGCACCTGTCGGCACGGTTCTCCCGCGAGGTGGCCTTCCTGCACGGCGGGGTCGGCAAGTCCGCCCGCGACGACATGGTCGCCCGCTTCCAGGCCACCGGCGGGCCACCGCTGTTCGTGCTTTCGCTCAAGGCCGGCGGCACCGGTCTCACCCTGACCGCCGCCAGCCACGTCGTCCACGTCGACCGTTGGTGGAACCCGGCGGTCGAGGACCAGGCCACCGACCGGGCGTACCGGATCGGCCAGCGACGTTCGGTACAGGTCCGCAAGTTCGTCTGCGCCGGTACGGTCGAGGAGAAGATCTCGGCCATGATTCAGGACAAGCGTGGCCTCGCCGCCCGCATCGTCGGTACCGGCGAGCAGTGGCTCACCGAGCTGTCCACATCGGAGCTGCGGGACCTGTTCGCGCTGGAGGCCGGGGCGGTGGTCGAATGAGTTTCGCCGACTACGGGCCACCCCGGCGGGTCACCGGGGGAATCCGGGCGCGCAGCGCCCGGGGCGCGATCGGTACCTCGTGGTGGTCGAGACGATTCCTGGCCGTGCTGGAATCGTTCGCGCTCGGTACCCGCCTGACCCGTGGCCGCTCGTACGCCCGGGCCGGTCAGGTGCTGGCCCTGACCGTCCTCCCCGGGTTGGTGACCGCGTCGGTTCAGGGGTCGCGGCCCACGCCGTACGCGGTGACGATCGGCCTGGCGCCGTTCGACGAACCGGTGTGGCACGCGGTCGAGCGGGCCCTCGCCGCACAGGCGCTGTTCAGTGCCCAGCTGCTTGCCGGCGAGATGCCCGACGAGATCGAGGACGTGTTCGCCGCGGCCGGCGCGCCGCTGTTTCCGGCGTCGATCGGTGAGCTGACGCTCGGCTGCTCGTGCCCGGACTGGAGCATTCCCTGCAAACACCTGGCGGCCACCTTCTA
>JAVHWE010000453.1:0-7832 GCA_032160285.1 Micromonosporaceae bacterium
ACCGGGGTGGCCGCGGCGTGGACGAGCGGGAGGGTGCGCAGCGGGATCTGCTCGGCCAGGGCGATGATCGTTGACGCCCGGACTATTCCGTCGTGGCCGACAACCAGATCGATCACGCGTTGCAGATCGGCGTTGGAGCGGGCGACGAGCCGGCAGAGCAGGTCGCCGGAGCCGGTGATGGTGTGCGCCTCGAGGACCTCCGGGATGTCGCTGAGGTGGGCCGACACCGGGTCGTGCCCGAAGCGCTGACTGATCTCCAGCGTCACGAACGCGGTCACCCCGTAGCCCAGGCCGGCCGGGTCGATGTCCGGCCCGAAGCCGCGGACCACGCCCCGCTCGACCAGCTTGTCCAGGCGCGCCTGCACTGTGCCGCGCGCCACCCGCAGGCGCCGGGCGCACTCCAGCACCCCGATCCGGGGCTCGGCGACGAGGAGCGCGATCAGCCGCGCGTCCAGCGCGTCGATGGACAAGTTGACCACCTCAGAGCGGGAGTTGGCGGACCATCTGTACAACGTGCTCAGCTAATCTAGCGGTTGTTGCCCAGTGACGGCACCACCGGCACGCTGACAAACACGCGTACGGGAGGAAACACAGCCATGACCCAGGCGATCGATCGAGAAAAGTCGGCGGACGAGGCTGTCGCCGACGACCCGTTCCCGGTCCGGGGCATCGACCATGTCCGGTTCTACGTGGGCAATGCCAAGCAGTCCGCGTACTACTACTCCGCCGCGTTCGGCATGACCTGCGTCGCGTACCGGGGGCCGGAGCAGGGCCACCGCGACCACGCCGAGTACGTGCTGGTCTCCGGTTCGGCCCGGTTCGTCTTCGCCGGCGGGGTGCACGCCGACGCCGACGCGGCCCGCCACCACGCCCGTCACGGCGACGGCATCGTCGACATCGCGCTGGACGTCGAGGACGTGGATACCGCGTACGCCCACGCCACCGCCCACGGCGCCACCGGGCTGCAGGCGCCGCACGACGTGTCCGACAGCGACGGCACGGTACGGGTGGCGGCCATCGCCACCTACGGCGACACCCGGCACACCCTGGTCGACCGGTCGCGCTACACCGGCGTCTTCCTGCCCGGGTTCGGGATCCGCGAACCGCTCATCCCACGCGACCCGGACCAGCCCAAACGCTTCTTCCAGGCGGTCGATCACATCGTCGGCAACGTCGAGTTAGGCCGGCTGGACAGCTGGGTCGAGTTTTACCGCAACGTCATGGGCTTCACCAACATGGCCGAGTTCATCGGCGACGACATCGCCACCGACTACTCCGCGCTGATGAGCAAGGTCGTCGCCGACGGCACCCGGAAGGTGAAGTTCCCGCTCAACGAGCCCGCCGTGGCCAAGCGCAAGTCACAGATCGACGAGTACCTGGAGTTCTACGGTGGGCCCGGCGCGCAGCACGTCGCGCTGTCCACCAACGACATCCTGCGCACGGTCGACCTTATGCGCGGGGCCGGCGTCGAGTTCCTGGCCACCCCCGATTCGTACTATGACGACCCGCGACTGCGGGCGCGGATCGGCACGGTCCGCGCCCCGATCGAGGAGCTGAAGCGCCGCGGCATCCTGGTCGACCGCGACGAGGACGGGTACCTGCTGCAAATTTTCACCAGGCCGGTACAGGACCGGCCGACGGTTTTCTTCGAGCTGATCGAGCGGCACGGTTCGCTCGGTTTCGGCAAGGGCAATTTCAAGGCGTTGTTCGAGGCGATCGAGCGCGAGCAGGAGCGTCGCGGCAACCTGTAACACTGTTCGCGTGACGTACACCCCACCGCGGCCCGCCTCCGTCGCCAAGCCGTGGAACAGGTAACCGGAGTGAGCACGATCGCCCCGGGCTGGTATCCGGATCCGGCCGAGCCGACCACCCAGCGGTACTGGGACGGTGAAGGCTGGCTCGGCGATCCGCTCCCGGCCGACGCGACGCCGCCCCCAGGCCCGCCCGGGCCCCTCCCGCCGCCGGCAACGGCCGCACCCCGGACGCCGCCGGCGGCAACGGCCGCAGCCGGGACGCCGCCGGCAATGCCGTCACCGGCTCCCTCGTCGGCGCCACCGGCGCCGGACGCTTCCGCCGCTTCCGCGGTCTCCCCTCCATCAGCGGTGCCGCCTCCCTCAGCGGCCTCCGCTCCGCCGGCGGTGTCCGGCCCACCCGCAGCGCCGTGGCCACCCTCCGCCGGCGGCCCGCCACCCGCAACTCCGTGGCCGCCACCCGCAACCCCGTGGCCGCCACCCGCAACCCCGTGGCCGCCAGCCGCAACCCCGTGGCCGCCACCCGGAACCCCGCTGCCGCCGGGCGTCCAGCTACCGCCGGGATACCCGGCCCATCCCCGGTACGCCAAGCTGTTCCCGCCGCCGCCGCGCCCACACGGCTACCCGCTGGCCGATGTCGGGCGGCGACTGGTCGCCCGGCTGATCGACATCGGCGTCCTGCTCGTGATCAACGCGGTCGTCAACGGGTGGTTCATCGTCAAGTTCTTCCGGGAGGTCTGGCCCTGGTACCGGCAGGCGTTCGCGCGGATACAGGCGAATCGGCCGTACGACGACCTGCCACAGCCGGCGAACATGCAGAGCCTGCTGTTCACCATCACATTGATCGCCGCGGCGCTGTGGTTGGCGTACGAGGTACCGGCGGTCGCCAACGGCGGCCAGACACTGGGCAAGCGGCTGCTCGGGATCAAGGTGCTGCGGCTGGAGGCGGACGGCCCGGTCGGCTTCGGCCGCGCACTCCGACGGTGGAACCCGATGGGTATCGCCACCCTCCTGTGGACCTGCGGCATCGGTTTCGTGTTCCAATTCGTCGACTGCCTGTTCGTCGCCATCGATCAGCCGCTGCACCAGGCGCTGCACGACAAGTCCGCATCGACCGTGGTCGTCGACGTCAAGCACGGCCAGCAACCGCACGGCAACTCCTCCGACGACCTGACGAAGGGACACCGACAGCCGACATGACACGCCTGACCCGCGCCGATCTCGACGCGCTGCCCAGTTACGTGCCCGGCCGAACCATGCCCGGCACGGTCAAGCTGGCCAGCAACGAGCTGCCGTACGGCCCGCTGCCCGGCGTCGCGGAGGCGATCGTCGAGGCCGCGACCGGCGTGAACCGGTACCCCGACATGGGTGCGGTCGCGCTGCGCGAGGCGCTGGCGGCGCGGTACGGCGTCGACGTCGACCGGATCGCCACCGGCTGCGGTTCGGTGGCGCTGACCGAGCATCTGGTCCGGGTCAGCTGCCTGCCGGGCGACGAGATGCTGTACTCGTGGCGCTCGTTCGAGGCGTACCCGATCATCGCCGCCACCGCCGCGGCACGGGCCGTCCAGGTCCCCAACGCCGCCAGTCACGGCCACGACCTGCCGGCGATGGCGGCCGCGATCACCGACCGCACCCGGCTGGTGCTGGTCTGCACCCCCAACAACCCGACCGGTACCGCCGTCCGCCGCGCCGAACTGGACGCCTTCCTCGACGCGGTGCCGGGGGACGTGCTGGTGGTGCTCGACGAGGCGTACCGCGAGTTCGTCACAGATCCGGACGTACCGGATGGGCTGCAAGCCTACGGTGACCGGCCCAATGTGGTGGTGTTGCGGACCATGTCCAAGGCGTGGGGCCTCGCCGGCCTGCGCGTCGGGTACCTGGTCGCGGCGCCCGAGGTGGCGGCGACGGTCCGCAAGGTGGTGACGCCGTTCTCGACGTCGGCCGCGGCGCAGGCCGCGGCCCTGGCCGCGCTGCGCGCGTCCGACGAGATGACCCGCCGGGTGGCGCGGGTGGTCGCCGAGCGCGACCGGGTGCTCGCCGCGGTGCGCAAGCTGCTGCCCGAGGTACCGGACTCGCAGGCGAACTTCGGGTGGCTGCCGCTCGGCGACGGCGCCGCGGCGTTCAGCGCGGCCTGTGAGCGGGCCGGCGTGATCGTGCGATCCTTCGGCGGCGCCGGGGTACGGGTCACGATCGGCACCCCGGAGGAGAACGACCAATTCCTGGCCGCCGCCCAGAACGCCCTCGGCTGAGCGTCAGGCCGATGCCACGACGCGGCCGACCACCTCGCCGAGGCCCACCACGGTGCCGCCGGTGCCCGGGGCGGTCGCGGTCAGCGTGACCGTGTCGCCGTCCTCCAGAAACGACCGGATCCGGCCGTCGGCCAGCGTCACCGGCTCGGCACCGCCCCAGGTCAGTTCCAGGAACGAGCCGACCTGCCCGCGCTGCGGGCCGGACACGGTACCGGAGGCGTACAGGTCACCGGGGCGTACCGAGGCGCCGTTGGCGGTCAGGTGTGCCAGCTGCTGGGCCGGGGTCCAGTACATGCCGGCGAACGGCGGGCGGGACACCACGGTGCCGTTCCAGACCACCTCGATCCGGATGTCGTAGGAGTACCGGTCGGTTTCGGTGAGGTACGGCAGCACCGGCGGCGACTGCGTCGGAGCCGGTACCCGCGCGGCGGCGAGGGCGTCGAGCGGCACCACCCACGCCGACACCGAAGTGGCGAACGACTTGCCCAGAAACGGCCCCAGCGGCTGGTACTCCCAGGACTGGATGTCGCGGGCCGACCAGTCGTTGACCAGGACCACCCCGAACACGTGGTCAGCGAAGTCCGCTGTGGACAGTGCGGTGCCCAACCTCGACGCGGTACCGACCACGAAACCCACCTCCGCCTCGACATCCAGCCTCCCCGACGGGCCGAACACGGGCGACGGCGCGTGCCCCGGCCGCAGTTGCCCGCTCGGGCGCACCACGTCGGTACCGGAGACGACCACGGTGCCGGCCCGGCCGTGGTAGCCGATCGGGAGGTGTCGCCAGTTCGGCGGCAGCGCGGGCGAGTCGGGCCGAAACAGCCGACCGACGTTCGTCGCGTGGTCGATGGAGGAGTAGAAGTCCACGTAGTCGCCGACCGCCAGCGGCAGTCGCGGGCGCACCTCCGCCAGCGGCATCAGCAACGGCGACACCTGTTCGGCGTACGCCTCGTCGGTCAGCAGTACGGTCAGCCGGTCCCGGACCGCTGTCCAGTATGGACGGCCAAGGGCCAGGAACGGGTTGAGCGTGGCGCACTGGAGCGTACCGGCGGCTTCCACCAGCCCGGCGCGCTCCACCGCGCCGAGGTCGAGCACCAGGTCCCCCACCCGGGCACCGAGCCGGGCGGTGCTACCCGGGTCGTCGACGGTGAACACCCCGTACGGCAGGTTGTGTACCCCGAACACATCGCCCGCCGGCAGCCCCAACCAGGTCATGTCAGCTCCGCCCGGGCAATCGGCAGCAAACCGACGACCTGCAGGTCGGCGATCGGTTCGGCGATGGCGCAACTGCCGAATCCCAGCCACAGCGGCCGGTCCCGGTCGAGCCGTTCCCGCGCGAGCGCGACCAGCGGCGTCGCGTCGCCGGTGGCGAGGATCTTCGACACGTCGGCCGGTTCGGCGCCCTCCACCGCGGCGATCGTGGCCACCAGTACGTTGAGGAAGCCGTGGTGGACGAAGCCGGTCTCCGGGTCGGTGTGGCGCAGCGCGTGGTGCAGGCCGGCGGTCAGCTTGAAGGGCAGCTCGCGGTCGCGGCAGGCGCAGATCACCGCGGCGAGTTCGACCGGGGTCGGGAACAGTTCGGCGGCGAGCCCACCGGTACGGAACTTCACGGCGACCGGCAGGCCGGCCGCCCGCGCGGCGGCCACCGTGTCGAGGGCCGCCGTGAGGCCCCAGCTCAGCGGGATTTCCACGTAGCCGCGGATATTCCTGGTCCCGATCAGCACGAGCAGTTCCCGCAGGCCGGGCTGTGGATCCTCGCCCCGCTTGGCGACCGCCACCTCGATCTGGTGAATCTTGCGACCCTCACCCGCCGCCGTGTCGAGTGCCTGGCGGACCGCCGCGTACCCGCCGACGACCCCGACGGCAACGTCGGCGGGGGCCGCGTCGACCTGTTCGGGCGGCAGCAGCAGCGGCCCGACCATCGCGGCGTACCAGGCCGTCCGGTGCTGGCGGTGGGCGGAGGCCGCGTCGGGCACGGTGGCGTTGCCGGGCGGGAACACCGCGGCGTCGTCCATGAGGCCGGTGAACACCTGTGGTACCAGCATGGGCGACTGGGTTGGCGGCATGGTTCCCCGGTCCGTTGACACGATTATTGAACCTAGTAGAGGCTACGAATGACGGACAATACTGTTCGATTATCGGACGCCCTAACGTGGTGAAGCGGAGAGGCGGGAGGCGAAAATGCCCTTCTACCGCAGCGTCGGCGAGCTGCCCCGGAAACGACACACCCAGTTCCGGCAACCGGACGGCAGCCTGTACGCCGAGGAGCTGATCGGCCAGGAGGGCTTCTCCAGCGACTCGTCACTGTTGTATCACCGGCACCTGCCGACCGCGATCGTGGCCGCCGAGGAGTTCGCGCCGCCGGCCTGGTCGCGCCAGCCCAACCTGCCGCTCAAGCCGCGCCACCTGCGCACCCACCGCCTCGACCCCGGTGCCGCCGGCGCCGACCCGATCCTCGGCCGCCAGCACCTGCTCGCCAACGATGACTGCCGGATCTCGTACTCGATCGCCGAGCGCCCGTCGGTGCTGTACCGCAACGCGATCGGCGACGAATGCGTGTACGTGGAGTCCGGCCGGGCCACGGTCGAGTCGATCTTCGGTTCGATCGAGGTGGGCGAGGGCGACTATGTCGTCATCCCCACCGCGGTCACCCACCGGATCGTGCCGCTCGACGGCCCGCTGCGCACCCTCGTCATCGAGGCCACCGGCCACATCGGCCCACCCCGGCGGTACCTGTCGGTCCGCGGCCAACTGCTGGAACACTCCCCGTACTGCGAGCGCGACCTGCGCGCACCCGCCGAGCCGCTGCTCGTGGACGCGACCGACACCGAGGTGTACGTCCAGCACCGGCGCGGCTGGACCCGGTACGTCTACGCCAACCACCCGTTCGACGTGGTCGGCTGGGACGGCTGCCTGTACCCGTGGGTGTTCTCGATCCACGACTTCGAACCGATCACCGGCCGGCTGCACCAGCCGCCCCCGGTACACCAGACGTTCGCGGGCCCGAACTTCGTGATCTGCTCGTTCGTTCCCCGCAAGGTCGACTACCACCCGCTGGCCATTCCGATCCCGTACAACCACCACAACGTCGACTCCGACGAAATGATCTTCTACACCGGCGGGAACTACGAGGCACGCCGCGGCTCGGGCATCGAACTGGGCTCGATCTCGCTGCACCCCAGCGGGTTCACCCACGGCCCCCAGCCCGGCGCCGTGGAACGCGCCCTCGGCGCCGACCACTTCGACGAACTGGCCGTCATGGTGGACACGTTCCGCCCGCTGGACCTGTGCGAACCCGCTCAGACCTGCGAGGACCCCGAGTACGCGTGGAGCTGGGCGCGAACGGGACCCGCCTAGCCCTCCGGATACACCAGGGCCACCGCGGTCGCCGCGAGGCCCTCCCCCCGGCCGGTGAAGCCGAGCCCGTCCGTCGTGGTGCCCGACACCCGTACCGGCGCGCCCACCGCCGCGCCCAGGACGGCCTGCGCCTCCAGCCGCCGCCGGCTCACCTTCGGCGCCACCCCGATGAGCTGTACCGCCACGTTGCCGATCTCGAACCCGTGCGCCCGGACCCGCCGGGCGGTCTCGGCCAACAACGACACTCCGGCCACGCCGGACCATTCCGGACGCCCGGTGCCGTAGTTGGAGCCGAGGTCGCCGAGGCCGGCGGCCGACAGCAACGCGTCGCACGCGGCGTGCGCCACGACGTCCCCGTCGGAGTGGCCGGCCAGCCCGACCACGCCGTCCCAGCGCAGCCCGGCGACCCAGCAGGGCCGGCCCTCGGAGTACGCGTGTACGTCGGTGCCGGTACCGACCAGGGGAACGATCACCA
>JAVHWE010000610.1:0-2693 GCA_032160285.1 Micromonosporaceae bacterium
CAAAATGGTGGTCACGGTCGAGGGGCTCGCCGACGGCGACACCCTGCATCCGGTACAGCGGGCACTGCTGGACACCCAGGCCGCGCAGTGCGGGTACTGCGTGTCCGGCATCCTGGTCAGCGCCGCCACACTGCTGGAGCGCGACCCGCACCCCGACGAATCGGCGGTCGTCGCCGCGCTGGACCGCAACCTGTGCCGGTGCGGCGTCCAGCGCCCGATGATCGCCGCCCTCGTTCGGGCCGGCCGGGCCGACCGGGCCGAGGTTGGCGCGGTGACAGTCGTCCGGCGCGGGGCCGGCATCGTCGGAGCCGACCCAGGCGAGGCCGGCGCGGTCCCCGGGGTCGGCCCGGTGACGTCGAGGCCGGCCGGGCAGACAGGTACACCACCACCGAACGGCGTCCGGTCGCCGGCTGAGATCGCCGCGTTGCCCAAGAACCTGATGGCCAACCCGATCCTGTCCCGGTGGATCACAGTGGACGCCGCCGGAGCCGGCGACGACGACGGCGCGGCCGGGCTGATCGGGATCCGGGTGGGCAAGGTCGAGCTGGGTCAGGGTATCGGCACGGCGCTGGCCCAGCTCGCCGCCGACGAACTCCACGTCGACCTGGCACAGCTCAGGATGCTGCCGGCGAACACCGTGACCGGCCCGGACGAGGGCTTCACCGCCGGCAGCATGTCGGTCTCCGACGGCGGGTCGGCGCTGCGGCTGGTCGCCGCGAACGTCCGCGACCTGTTCGTGCGTGCGGCCGCCCGCCGGCTCGGCGTCGACCCCGGCCGGGTCACCGTCGAAGCCGGCCGGTTCACCGGTCCGGACGCCGCGACGAGCACGTCCTACGCCGAGCTGGCCGCCGTGGTCGACCTCGACGTCGCGGTGGACCCCCGGGTACCGCTGGCCGGGCCCGATGAGCGGCGGCTGACTGGTACCAGCGCGCCCCGCCTCGACCTGCCCGACAAGGTCACCGGGGTACCGCGCTTCGTTCACGATCTGCGCCTGCCGGGGCAGCTCTTCGGCCGGGTGATACGCCCGCCGTCGCCCGGCGCGGTGCTCGTCGACATTGACCCCGCCGCGGCCGGGCGGCACGGCGCTCAGCTGGTACGCGACGGTTCGTTCGTCGGGGTGGTCGGGCCGGACGAGGCGGCGGTGGACCGGGCGGCGGTGGCGGTGGGTGCCGCCGCCAGGTGGGACGAGCGGGACACCCTGCCCGACGAGGACGATCTCGACGCGTACCTGCGGGCCGGCCCGTACGAGTCGACCACCATCGTCGACGACCCGGACGACGATGACCCCGGCGGCGCCGATGACCCCGGCGCCGATGACGCTGACGACGCCGGCGACACGGCCGGACGGACGCTGCGGGCGACCTACAGCCGACCGTTTCTCGCGCACGCCGCGATGGCGCCGAGTTGCGGGATCGCCTGCTGGGACAGCGATGGGCGGGTCCGGGTTTGGAGCCACACCCAGGGCATCTACCACCTCCGCGACGCCATCGCCGGTGCGCTCGGCCTCGATCCGGCGGCGGTGACGGTCGAGCACGTCGAGGGTGCCGGGTGCTACGGCCACAATGCCGCCGACGACGCGGCCTTCGACGCGGTGCTGATCGCCAGGGCCGTGCCGGGCCACCCGGTGCAGGTGCGGTGGACCCGCCAGGACGAGCTGTCCTGGGCACCGTTCGGGTCGGCGATGACCGCCGACGTCGCCGCCACGCTGGCCGACAGCGGCCGACTCACCTCCTGGTCGTACGAGGTGTGGAGTCAGGGGCACACCGCGCGACCGGGCTACTCCGGGGTACCGGGCCTGCTCGCGGCCACGACGGTGGCCCGGCCGGCGACCTACCCGGCGGCGGCCGATCCGCCGGTCGCGGCCGGCTCCGGAACCCTCCGCAACGCGGTACCCGGCTATGACGTCGGTCGGCGGCGGATCGTCGGCCACCGCCTGCTGTCGACACCCATCCGTAGCTCAGCGCTGCGCTCGTTGGGGGCGTTTCTCAACGTGTTCGCGATCGAGTCGTTTATGGACGAGGCGGCGGAGGCGGTCGGGCGGGATCCGCTGGATTTCCGGCTGGCCCACCTCGCCGACGAACGCGGACGCCGGGTCCTGCGGGCTGCCGCCGCGGCCGCCGGCTGGGCGACGCCGACCCCCGACGGTGTCGGCCGCGGCCTGGGGTACGCCCGGTACAAGGGCCGTGGCGCGTACTGTGCCGTGGTGGCCGAGGTGGTCGCCGAGCATGACGTTCGGGTGCGCCGGCTGACGATCGCCGTCGACGTCGGACGGGTGGTGAACCCGGACGGCGTCCGCAACCAGATCGAAGGGGGCGCCACCCAGGCCACGAGTTGGACCACGACGGAGCGGGTACGTTTCAGCCGCCGCCGGGTTACCAGCGTGGACTGGGAGCGGTACCCGATCCTGCGCTTCTCCGAGGCACCCGAGGTGGCCGTCGAGATCGTGGCGGACCCGGACGAACCGTCGGTCGGTGCCGGCGAGGCGGCGCAGGGTCCGACCGCCGCCGCGATCGCGAACGCCGTCGCCGCCGCCATCGGGGTACGGGTCCGTGACCTGCCCCTGACCACGGAGTCCGTGGTCGAGGCGATCGGGTCCGTGTAGTCGCCGTCTAACTGGAGACGGCGATGTACTTCTTTTCGAGGTAGTCGAGCATGCCGTCGTGGCCGCCCTCGCGACCGATGCCGCTCTGCTT
>JAVHWE010000011.1:0-5685 GCA_032160285.1 Micromonosporaceae bacterium
CCCTCGTCGTAGGTGGCCAACGCGAAGTCGTACAGGCTCGACTGCGACCGGCGACCGCTGACGGTGGCCCGGCCGCCGTGCAGGGTCAGCCGGATGTCGCCGCTGACGTGGCGCTGCGTCTGGTCGATGAACGCGTCGAGCGCGGACTTCAGCGGCGAGAACCACAGTCCGTCGTAGACCAGCTCGCCCCAGCGCTGGTCGACCGTGCGCTTGAAGCGGGCCGCGTCCCGTTCGACCGTCACGCTCTCCAGTTCGGCGTGGGCGACGATGAGCGCGATCGCGCCCGGCGCCTCGTACACCTCCCGGCTCTTGATGCCGACCAGCCGGTCCTCGACCATGTCGAGACGGCCGACCCCGTGCGCGCCGGCCCGCCGGTTCAACTCGTCGATCGCCTCGAACGCGCTGACCGCCTTTCCGTCGATCGCGATCGGCACGCCACCGGCGAAGGTGATCACGACGGTGTCGGGCTCCCTCGGTACGGTCGGGTCCTGGGTGTAGCTGTAGAGGTCCTCGGTCGGCGCGTTCCAGATGTCTTCGAGGAAGCCGGTCTCCACCGCGCGGCCCCAGAGGTTCTGGTCGATCGAGTACGGCGACCGGTGCGTGACGTCGATCGGCAGGCCACGCTCCTCCGCGTACCCGATGGCCTTCTCCCGGGTCCAGGCGTAGTCGCGGGCCGGCGCGATGACCTTGAGGTCGGGCGCGAGCGCACCCAGGCCGACCTCGAACCGCACCTGGTCGTTGCCCTTGCCGGTGCAGCCGTGCGACACGATCGTCCCGCCGTGCTTGCGGGCGGCGGCCACCAGGTGCCGCACGATCAGCGGCCGGCTCAGCGCCGACACCAACGGGTACCGGTCCATGTACAGCGCGTTCGCGCGTAGCGCGGGCAGGCAGAAGTCGGCGGCGAACTCGTGACGGGCGTCGACGACCTCGGATTCGATCGCGCCACAGGCGAGCGCCCGGCGGCGGATGACGTCCATGTCCTCGCCGCCCTGCCCGACGTCGACCGCGACCGCGATCACCTCGGCACCGGTCTTCTCGGCGAGGTACGGAATGGCGACGGAGGTGTCCAGTCCTCCGGAATACGCGAGCACGACCCGGTCGGTCACGATGTACTCCCTTCAGGATTGTCGGTTGGGTCTTGACCGCTCCAGGCGGTGAACCTCGCGGCCAGCGCCGGGCCGGCGCGGCTTCGGCCGTTGTCCTCGCGGGCCACGACCAGGATCGTGTCGTCACCGGCGATGGTGCCGACCACGTCCGGCAGGCCGGACCGGTCGAGCGCGCTGGCCAGGAACTGGGCCGCCCCCGGCGGGGTACGCAGCACGACCAGATTGCCGCTGGCGTCGACGCCGGTGAGCAGCTCCCGCAGCAGCCGCACCAGCCGGGCCGGTGCCTGCTCCGCCGAGCGCAGCGGGCGGTTGCCGTCCTCGGGGATAACGTACGCGCCACTGACCTTGACGGCGCGTAGCTCCTCCAGGTCCCGCGACAGTGTCGCCTGCGTGACCTGGATGCCGTCCGCCGCCAGCAGTTCGGCCAGCTCCGTCTGCGACCGCACCGCCCGCTCCCGGATCACCGCGTCGATCCGCGCGTGCCGCGCCGCCTTGGAATGCGGCCCGCTCACCGCGGTCTCATCGCAGCAGCCAGGTCAGCAGGGCCTTCTGGGCGTGCAGGCGGTTCTCGGCCTCGTCCCAGGCGGCGCTGCCGTCGAGTACCTCGCCGGTGATCTCCTCGCCGCGGTGCGCCGGCAGGCAGTGCAGCACCACCACGCGCGGCGCGGCGATCGCCAGTAGCTCCTTGTTGACCTGGTACGGCCGGAACGGCGTCACCCGGTCGAGCCCGTCAACCTCCTGACCCATCGATGTCCAGGTATCGGTGGCGACCACATCCGCGCCCGCCACCGCCGCCGTCGCGTCGTGACCGACGTCCACCGAACCACCGGTGGCGGCGGCGATCTCGGCCGCCCGCGCGACGACATCGGGGTCCGGGACGAAGCCGACCGGGCCGGCCACCCGGACGTGCATGCCGGCCGTCACCCCACCGAGCAGGTACGAGTGCGACATGTTGTTCGCGGTGTCACCCAGGTACGCCAGCGTCCGGCCGGCCGTGCCACCGCACCGCTCCCGGACGGTCAGCAGGTCGGCGAGGAGCTGGCACGGGTGGAAGCCGTCGGTGAGCGCGTTCACCACCGGTACCGTCGCCGCGCCGGCCAGTTCGGCGAGCCGGGAGTCCCGGTCGGTCCGGATCACGATCGCGCTCACGTACCGCGACAGCACCCGCGCCGCGTCGGCCACCGTCTCGCCCCGGCCGAAATGCGTGCTGAGCGCGTCGATGATCACGGGGTAACCGCCCAGCTGGGCGATGCCGGCCTCGAACGAGACCCGGGTACGCAGGCTCTGCTTCTCGAAGATCACCGCAACCGGACGCGGACCGGCCAGCGGCCGGTGGCCGTACCGGTCCGCCTTGAGCGTCGCGGCGAGATCGAGCACCGCGCCCTGGTCGGCCGGGGTCAGGTCGTCGTCGCGCAGAAGATGCTTCACGACAGCCGGTCCAGTGCGGCGGGCAGGGCGCGCACGAACGCGTCGGCCTGCCCGGTGGTCAAAATCAACGGCGGGGCCAGCCGCAGCACGTCGGCCTGCACGCCGTTGGTCAGGAACCCGGCCTCGGTCAGGGCAGCGGCCAGCGCACCGGCAACCGGGGCGGTCAGCACCACACCCAGCAGCAGCCCGGCCCCGCGCACGCCGTGCACCAGCGGATGCCCGAGCGCCTCGATCCCCGCCCGCAGCCGCTCACCGATCCGCTTGACATGGTCGAGCAGGTCGTCGGCCTCGATCGTGTCCAATACCGCCAGCGCCGCCGCGCAGCACACCGGGTTGCCCCCGAAGGTACTGGCGTGAGTGCCGGGCCCGAGCAGCCCGGCCGCCGGCCCGAAGGCCAGGCACGCGCCGATCGGCAGGCCACCGCCCAGCCCCTTGGCCAGCGTCACCACGTCCGGCTCGACGCCCTCGGACTGGTAGGCGTACCAGAAACCGGTCCGCCCGACGCCGGTCTGCACCTCGTCGATCGCCAGCAGCGTGCCGTGACGGCTGGTGATGTCGCGGGCCGCGGCCAGGTACCCGGCCGGCGGCACGACCACGCCGGCCTCGCCCTGGATCGGTTCGAGCAGCACCATCGCGGTCTCGTTGGTCACCGCCGCCGCGAGGGCCGCCACATCCCCGTACGGCACGTGGGTCACCTCGCCGGGCAGCGGCTCGAACCCGTCCCGCTTCGCCGGCTGCCCGGTCAGCGCGAGGGCGCCCATGGTCCGGCCGTGGAACGCGCCGGCGGCGGCGACGAGGTGGCGACGTCCGGTACGCCGGGACAGCTTGAACGCCGCCTCGTTCGCCTCGGCGCCGGAGTTGGCGAAGAAGACCGCACCCGGGCGGCCACCCGCGACGGCCAGCAGCCGCTCCGCGAGCGCGGCGGCCGGCGGCGAGGCGTACAGGTTGGAGACATGGCCCAGGGTGGCGATCTGGTCGGTCACCGCCCGTACCACGGCCGGATGGGCGTGGCCGAGCACGTTGACCGCGATCCCGCCGAGCAGGTCCAGATAGGACCGTCCGGACTCGTCGACCACGGTCGCGCCGGTACCCCGTACCAGCGCCAGCGACGGCGGCCCGTACGTGTTCATCACGCTGTCCTTCCAGCGCTCCACCAGGCTGCTCACAGGTGCACCGACCCTTCCCGGTTCGCGACGGCGGGGCTCACCGGCCCGCTCCTCGCGCTCACGACCATGGTGCCGAATCCCTCCGGGGTGAACACTTCCAGCAGCAACGAGTGGGGTACCCGGCCGTCGACGACGTGCGCGGCCGGTACCCCGCCCTCGACGGCCCGCAGGCACGCCTCCATCTTCGGTACCATTCCGGCCTCCAGCGTGGGCAGCAGCGTGGCCAGGTCGGCCGTGGTGATCTCGGTGATCAGGCTGGCGGTGTCCGGCCAGTCCGCGTACAGGCCCTCCACGTCGGTGAGCACCACCAGTTTGCGCGCGCCGAGGGCGACCGCCAGCGCGGCCGCGGCGGTGTCCGCGTTGAGGTTGTGCAGCACGCCGTCGGCGTCCGGGGCGACCGTCGCCACCACCGGGATGCGCCCGGCCTCGACCAGGTCGGTGATCGCCGCGACGTTCACCGTTGCCACGTCACCGACCTGGCCCACGTCGACCGCCCGACCGTCCACATAGGCCGACCGCCGGACCGCGGTGAACAGGTGCGCGTCCTCGCCGGACATACCGACCGCGAACGGCCCGTACTCGTTGACGAGATTGACCAGTTCCCGGCCGACCTGGCCGACCAGCACCATCCGGACCACGTCCATCGCCTCCGGTGTGGTCACCCGCAGACCGCCCCGGAACTCCGACGCGATGTCCAGACGCGCCAGCATCGCGCTGATCTGCGGGCCGCCGCCGTGCACCACGACCGGCCTGATCCCGGCGTACCGCAGAAACACCATGTCGGCGGCGAAGGCCCGCTTGAGTTCGGTGTCGATCATCGCGTTGCCGCCGAACTTGACGACGACGGTGGCGCCGTGGAACCTCGCCAGCCACGGCAGCGCCTCGATCAGCGTGGTGGCCTTGCCCAGCGCGATACCGAAGTCCCGCCCGTTCACGACGCCCGCCCCTCCACGATGCCCGCCGGTCATGACGAGTACGCCGAGTTCTCGTGCACGTACCCCGGCGACAGGTCGTTGGTCCACACGGTCGCGGTCTCGCCGCCGGCGTGCAGGTCGACCCGGACAGCGACGCACCGGCCGGTCAGATCGACCGTGGACCGGTCGTCGCCGGCCGCACCGGCCCGGCACACCGTCACACCGTTGACGGCCACGTCGATCTCGTCGGGGTCGAACGCCGCCGCGGTGGTCCCGATCGCGGCGAGCACGCGCCCCCAGTTCGGGTCGTTACCGAAGAACGCGCACTTGACCAGGCTGCTGCGCGCGATCGACCGGGCGACCTCGACCGCGTCCGCCTCGGTGGCGGCACCCCGTACCTCGATCGTGACCTCCTTGGTCGCGCCCTCGGCGTCGCTGTGCAGCTGTTGGGCGAGATCGTGGCAGGCGGCGGTCACCGTCGCGGTCAGCTCGTCGGCCGACGGGTGGATCCCGGCCGCGCCGCTGGCCAGCAGCAGGACGGTGTCGTTGGTCGACATGCAGCCGTCGGAGTCGACCCGGTCGAAGGTCAGCCGGCAGGCCTGCCGCAACGCGGCGTCGAGTGTGCCCGGATCGGCGACCGCGTCCGTGGTCAGCACCGCCAGCATCGTCGCCATCCCCGGCGCCAGCATGCCGGCGCCCTTGGCCATGCCACCGACCGTGTACCCGTCGCTCGTCACCGCCGTCGTCTTCGCCCGGGTGTCGGTGGTCCGGATCGCCTCGGCAGCGGCCGCCCCGCCGTCGCGCGACAACGCCCGCACCGCCGCGTCCACCCCGGGGAGCAGCCGGTCCATCGGCAGCAGCTCACCGATCAGGCCGGTCGAGCACACCGCCACGTCGACCGCGCCGATCGGCTGCCGGAACGCCGCCGTCAGCCGGGCGGCCACGTGCTCGGCGGTACGGTGCGTGTCCTGAAAGCCCTGCGGCCCGGTACCGGCGTTGGCGCCGCCGGAGTTGAGGATCACCGCGCGAACGATGCCGGCGCGCAGCACCTGCTGGCTCCACCGGACCGGC
>JAVHWE010000127.1:0-3691 GCA_032160285.1 Micromonosporaceae bacterium
ATCACCAACTGGCTGGCCGCCTCGGACGTATCGACCGTACGCGCCGCGCTGGGCCCCGAATCCGAGCTGATCGCACGCATCTTCGTCTGCCCGACCGACGACGCCGACACCGCCCGCGCGATCGGCCGCCGGCTGATCGCGACCTACCTGACAGTGCCCGTGTACGCGGCGTTCCACGAGTGGCTGGGCCGCGGTGAGCGACTCGCGCCGATGCACCGGGCGTGGGCGGCCGGCGACCGCACGGGCGCGGCGGCGGCGGTACCGGACGACGTCGTCGACGAGCTGTTCGTGCACGGCTCGCCGGAGCGCTGCCGCGACCACGTCCGCGCCTATGTCGACGCGGGCGTCGACACGCCGGTCCTCGCGCTGATACCGGCCGGCGACCCGGTGGTCGCGGCCCGTGCGCTGGCCCCCCGGTAGCGGGCACGGCGCTGGCCGTCCGGGCGGTCGGTCCGGCCGACGGAACCGCGCCTGCCCGGATCACCCCTACCCGAGCGGAACGCCGAGCAGTTCCTCGAGCAGCGGCAGCGTGGTGTCCGCGTCGCGGTGCGCGACGACCGCCATCCCCAGGTCGCGGGCCGGGCCCAGGTTGGCGGGCAGGTCGTCGACGAAGACGCATCGCCGCGCCGGCAGGCCGACGGCGTTCAGGGCGTGCCGGTAGATCGCCGGTGACGGCTTGCGGACGCCGAGTTCGCCGGAGATCACCACGGCGTCGAAGAGGGCGTCGAACTCGTGCCGGTCGTAGCCGCCGTCACCCCAGGAGTTGGAGACCAGCGCCGTGCGGACACCGTGGCGACGGGCGGTGAGTACCGCGCCGCGCATGCGGGCGTCGGGCGTCACCCCGGCGAAGAGGCGGCGTCCGAGGCCGGCCGGGGCGACGCCGAGCAGCGCGCCGAGCCGGGCTTCGAAGTCGCTGACGGGCAGGGCGCCGGTTTCCAACGCGACCAGCAGCTCCCGGGCCGCGGGGTCGGCCCGCAACAGCGTGGCGACGGCGTCCACGGCGAGCCCCTCGGCGGTGCAGAACGCGGCGAAGGAGGCGAAGACATTGCTGGTGAGCACGCCGCCGTAGTCGACGAGCAGGCCGGTGCGCTTCACCCGGTTACGCTAGCGTGCATACCGACCGGTCGGTATGCGGGAGCGGAGGCGGCGCGTGCGGCACCCACCCGGCCTCGACCTCGACCGGCTGGCCACCCACCTCGGTGTCGACTCGCTGACCGCCGAGCTGATCGCGGGCGGTCGGTCCAACCTGACGTACCTGGTCACCGACGGCCGGTCCCGGTGGGTGGTGCGGCGGCCGCCGCTCGGACACGTGCTGCCCACCGCCCACGACATGGCCCGCGAGTACCGGGTGATCGGCGCCCTGGCCGGTACGCCGGTACCGGTACCCCGGCTGCGCCTACTCTGTCAGGACGAATCCGTGCTCGGCGCGCCGTTCTACGTCATGGACGAGGTGCCCGGCGTCGTGCTGCGCACCGCCTCCGACTACGCGCGCCTGACGCCCGAGCTCGCGCGGCGCTGTGCGGAGCAGCTTGTCGACGTGCTGCTCGACCTGCACCGGATCGAACCCGCCGAGGTTGGTCTCGCCGACTTCGGCCGGCCGGAAGGCTACCTGGCCCGGCAGGTCGCCCGCTGGCACCGGCAGTGGGAGCACTCGGCCACCCGGCAGCTGCCCGCGCTCGACGCCGTGACCGCCCGGCTGCGCGACGCGATGCCGGCGGGTACCCGGCATGGCATCGTGCACGGCGACTACCGCCTCGACAACGTCATGTACGACGACGGGCTCGACCATGTGGTCGCCGTGTTCGACTGGGAGATGGCCACCATCGGCGACCCCCTCGCCGACGTCGGTCTGCTGTACGTGTACACCGAGCTGACCGCGAGCGGCTTCTCGGCGGTCACCGCGCCGCTGGACCCGGCGTTGGGTTTCCCGAGCGCGGCGGCGCTGCTGTCGCGGTACGGCGATGGCGCCGGTGTGCGCCTCGACCAGCTCGGCTGGTACGTGGCGCTCGGTTACTACAAGCTCGCGGTCATCAGCGAGGGCATCCACGCCCGGTACCTGGCCGGCGAGACCGTCGGTGGCGGATTCGACGCGATCGGCGAGACGGTGCCGGCCCTGGTGGACTTCGCCGGGGCCGCCCTGGATACGTGGGAGCGGTGACGCGTGGACTTCGCATTCAGTGAGCGGGGCCGTTCGGTCCTGGCGGCGGTCGAGTCGTTCATGACCGAGCAGGTGTACCCGGCCGAGCCGGTCTTCGCCGCGCAGGTGGCCGCCGAGCCCGATCGGTGGGGCGCGCCGCCGGTGCTGGCCGACCTGAAGGCGCAGGCTCGCGCACGCGGGCTGTGGAACCTGTTCCTTGATCTGTCCAACGTGGACTACGCACCGGTTGCCGAGCTGACCGGCCGCAGCCCGTACCTCGCACCGGAGGCGATGAACTGCGCCGCGCCGGACACCGGCAACATGGAGCTGCTGCACATGTTCGGCACCGACCAGCAGCGAAAGTCATGGCTGGAACCGTTGCTGGCCGGCGAGATCCGCTCCTGCTTCTCGATGACCGAACCGGCCGTCGCCAGCTCGGACGCCAACAACATCACCCTGCGGATCGCGCGTGACGGCGACGGGTACGTGGTCACCGGCCGCAAGTGGTGGTCGTCTGGTGCGATGAACCCGCGCTGCGCGGTCGCGATCGTGATGGGTGTCACCGACCCGGACGGGCCGCGTCACCGACGGCACAGCATGATTCTGGTACCGCTGGACACGCCGGGCGTCACGGTCGAGCGTTCGACGTCGGTGTTCGGCTACGACGACCGCGCGCACGGCGGCCACGCCGAGATCGGTTTCGACGCCGCCCGGGTCCCCGCGACCAACCTGCTCGGGGGCGAGAACGAGGGCTTCGCGATGGCGCAGGCCCGTCTCGGTCCCGGCCGGATCCACCACTGCATGCGCCTGATCGGCATGGCCGAGCGCGCCATCGACCTGATGTGCGAGCGGGCGCTGTCGCGCACGACGTTCGGGGTACCCATCGCCGAGCACGGCGTCGTCGGCGGCTGGATCGCCGACGCGCGCATCCGCATCGAGCAGGCCCGGCTGTTGGTGCTCAAGACCGCCTGGCTGATGGACACGGTCGGCAACCGCGGCGCCGCCACCGAGATCGCCGCGATCAAGGTCGTCGTGCCGGAGCTGGCGTGCGAGGTCATCGACCGGGCGATCCAGGCGCACGGCGGTGCCGGCGTCTCCCAGGACACGCCGCTGGCCTCGATGTACGCACACGCCCGGACGCTGCGCATCGCCGACGGGCCCGACGAGGTGCACCGCCGCACGGTGGCCCGCCGGGAACTGGCCCGGCACCGGCCGCCACGGACATGACGCCGGCCGGCCACGGCCAGCGGCGCGCCCGCCTGGAGGTCCGCGCCACAGGTTCCGCCTCAGCGGGTATTGCGCTGCGCGATTTCCAGGGACTCGGCACGTTGCCATTGCTCATCGGTGATGACGTCGCAGATCCAGTCCCAGTGCAGGGCGACCCGGTCGCCCGGTGACGGTCCACTGAGGAGCGACCTGCCGTCCAGCGACCACCGCACCACCTCGTCGCGTTCCGGGCCGCTGATCAGCGCGCCGCCGTCCCAGACCAGGGGGCGCGACCGTACGGTCGCCGTCTCACCGGTGACGTCGCGCACGATGCCGGTGCGGATACGG
>JAVHWE010000255.1:0-8363 GCA_032160285.1 Micromonosporaceae bacterium
CGTCCGCGGTCCCCGCTGACGGCAGGTGGCTATCAAGATCGGAGTAGATGCGCATGGAGCAGAACCGCGGACCGCACATCGAGCAGAAGTGCGCGGACTTGGCCGCGTCCACCGGCAGTGTCTCATCGTGGTAGGCGCGCGCCGTGTCCGGATCGAGCGCAAGGTCGAACTGGTCCTCCCAGCGGAAGTCGAACCGGGCCTTCGACAACGCGTCGTCCCATACCTGGGCGCCCGGGTGGCCCTTGGCCAGGTCAGCCGCGTGCGCGGCGATCTTGTACGCGATGACGCCCGCCTTCACGTCGTCGCGGTTGGGTAGGCCGAGGTGCTCCTTCGGCGTGACATAGCAGAGCATCGCCGTCCCGTACATCGCGATCATGGCGGCGCCGATGGCCGACGTGATGTGGTCGTACCCGGGCGCCACATCGGTCGTCAGCGGCCCGAGGGTGTAGAACGGCGCCCGCCGGCACCACTCCTCCTGACGCTCGACATTCTCCCTGATCTTGTGCATCGGCACGTGCCCCGGACCTTCGACCATGACCTGGACGTCGTACTCCCACGCGATCGCGGTCAGCTCGCCGAGCGTCATCAACTCCGCGAACTGGGCGTCGTCGTTGGCGTCCGCGATCGATCCCGGTCGCAGCCCGTCACCCAGTGAGAACGCCACGTCGTACGCGGCGAAAATGTCGCACAGCTCCCGGAAATGCGTGTAGAGAAAGTTCTCCTCCTGCCGGGCCAGGCACCAGGCGGCGAGGATGGAGCCGCCCCGCGACACGATGCCGGTGACACGCCGCCGGGCGAGCGGCACGTGGGCCAGGCGGACGCCGGCGTGCACCGTCATGTAGTCGACGCCCTGCTCCGCCTGCTCGATGACGGTGTCCCGGTAGCTCTCCCAGGTCAACTTGAGTGGTTCACCGCCGACCTTCTCGAGCGCCTGGTAGATCGGGACGGTACCGATCGGAACGGGCGAGTTCCGCACGATCGCCTCCCGGGTGGCGTGGATGTGTCGGCCGGTCGACAGGTCCATCACAGTGTCCGCGCCCCACCGGGTGGCCCAACTCATCTTGGCCACCTCCTCGTCGATGTCCGAGGTGACCGCGGAGGTACCGATGTTGGCGTTGACCTTCACCAGGAACCGGCTACCAATGATCATCGGCTCCGTCTCGGGGTGGTTGACGTTGTTGGGCAGGATGGCGCGGCCGGCGGCTATCTCGTCGCGGACGAGCGTCGGTTCGACGCCCTCGCGCCGGGCCACGAACGTCATCTCCGGCGTCACAATCCCGCGCCGGGCGTAGTGCATCTGGGTGACACGGCGCCCCGGTACCGCCCGCCGCACGGTCCGGCCGGCGTTGGCCGTACCACCGGCCGGGCCGGTCGCCACGTCGCCGCGATCGGCGATCCAGTCGGCGCGCGGTTGCGGCAGGCCGACGGCCGGGTCGCTACCCGGGCCTGACGTGTCATACAGCCGTACCGGCGGTTCGCCGGCCGACAGCGACACCTCGGCGAACGGCACTCTCAGGTCGGACTCGTACACCTTGCGCCTCATCGGGACACCTTCCAGGACAGCGGTCCGTGCCCCGCACCGAGCCGCCAGTCGGCGGACCCGGCCAGGGCACGGTGGACATAGGACTTCGCCGCGGTCAACGCGTCGAACACGGCGTCACCGTGGGCCAGGCCGGCGGCGACCGCGGCGGCGAACGTGCAGCCCGTACCGTGGTTGTTGACGGTGGAAAGCCACGGTGCGGTGAGCAGTTCGACCTCGCCGTCGTGGCAGACGACGTCGACGGCACCACCGGCCGGGTCCAGGTGGCCGCCCTTGACCACGACCCACCGCGCGCCGCTGGCGGCCAGGTCCCGCGCGGCCGCGATCGCGTCATCCACAGTGGACACGGGGCGGCCGAGGAGTACGCCGGCCTCGCGCGCGTTGGGCGTCACCACCAGCGCGTGCCGGAACAGGTCGGCACGGTAGGCGGCCGGGGCAGCGCCGTCGAAGAGCGGATCACCAACCGACGACACCAGGACCGGATCGACCACCAGGTTGGGCAGGTCGGCGGCGCGCGCGGCGACCAGCGCCACGACGGGTGCCGTGGCCAGCATGCCGGTCTTCACCGCGGCCACCGGCAGGTCGTCGAGGACGGCGTCGAGCTGGGCCGCCACGCAGTCCGGGTCGACCGGCCAGATCCGGCGTACCTGGCGGGTGTTCTGTGCGGTCAGCGCGGTGACCACGCTGGTGCCGAACACGCCGTGGACGGCGAAGGTCTTCAGGTCGGCCTGGATGCCCGCTCCCCCGCCGGAGTCGGACCCGGCGATGGTGAGGGCGACCGGCGGTGTCACGTCGCCGTCCCGGCGTCGGCGTCGGCCTGGGCGTGGCCGTCGGCCTGGGCGTCGGCGTCGGCTTCCGCGTCCGCGTCGGCGAGCTCGGCCACGACGGCGGCCGGATCGGGGGCCCGCATCACCACGCCCATCACGGCGACGCCCGCCGCTCCCGCGTGCCGGCAGGCACCAACCTGGTCAGCCGTCTCCACCCCGCCGAGGGCATAGACCGGCAACCGCGCCCCGGCGCACAGCGACGCCAGCCCGTCCAGGCCGAGTGGCGGTCCGTACCCGGGCTTGGACCGGCTCGCGAAGACCGGCGAAATCGTCGCGTAGCCGGCGCCCTCGGCCGCGGCCACGGCCAGCTCGCGGGCGTCGTGGCAGCTGCGACCGACCAGCGCCGGCGGTACCGCCGGCCACGGATCTGCCGCGCCGAGATGGTCGTGGCCGGCGACCAGGAGCCGACCGCCGACCGCCGCGAGCACCGCGCGCAGCCGTGCCGCGAGCGCCGCCCGCTCCCCGGCGGGGAGATCCCGCTCCCGGAGTACGACCAGCCGCGCGCCACCGTCGACCGCCGCGCGCACGACGTCGGGCAGCGGCCGGCGCGCCTGCCTGCGATCGGTAAACACGATCACCATGTCGGCAGCCCGTGCACCGGGCTGGACGCGGTGGCGTACGCCCGACGCGGGATCCGCCCGGCCAGGTATGCCAGTCGTCCCGCCGTTACGGCGTGCCGCATGGCGGCGGCCATCGTCACGGGGTGTTCGGCGCGCGTCACCGCCGACGCCACCAGTACCGCGTCGCAGCCCAGCTCCATCGCCAGCGCGGCGTCGGAGGCGGTGCCGATCCCGGCGTCCACAATCACCGGTACCGTGACGGCATCGCGGATCAGCTCGATGTTGTGGGGATTGCGGATACCCATGCCGGACCCGATCGGCGAGCCGAGCGGCATCACCGCGGCGCAGCCCACGTCGGCGAGCCGGCGCGACAGTACCGGATCGTCCGTGGTGTAGGGCAGCACCGTGAACCCGTCGTCGACCAGCGTCGCGGCTGCCGTCAGCAGCTCCACCGCGTCCGGCAGCAGGGTGTCCTCGTCGCCGATGACCTCAAGCTTCACCCACGTCGTTCCGAACGCCTCGCGGGCGAGATGTGCCAGCTTGACCGCCTCGACGGCGGTGTGGCAACCAGCGGTATTGGGCAGGATCCGCACGCCGTCGATGGCGTCGAGCAGCGACGGCGCGGTCGGGTCGAGGCGACGCAGCGCGACCGTAACCAGCGCGGTGCCGCTGGCCCGGATCGCGGCGGCCAGGCTGGCGTGACTGGTCGCGCCGCCGGTACCGAGCACCAGCCGGGAGCCCAGCACCTGCCCACCGAGCGCGAACTCGTCAACGGGGGGGCCGCCGGCGTTACCCACCCGGGACCGCCGTGAGTACCTCGATGGTGTCGCCGTCACGCAGCGGCAGGTCCGGCCACGCCGACCGGGGTACCACATCGCCGTTCACCGCGACCGCTACTCCCCTGGTCTGCGCCGCTCCCGTGGCTCGCACCGCGACCGGTTGCGCAGCTTGCGACATGACCGCGAGGACCACGTCCGCCACCCGGGCCCCGTCGTCGAGCGTGCGGCACTCGCCGTTGACCGTCAGGCGCACAACACACCCCTGGTCGGCCGGAACGGCGTGATCTCGGCGGGCGGCACGCCGGTGGCTACCAGCGTGGCGATGGCGTCCGCGGTGACCGGGGCCAGCAGAACCCCGTTACGGTGGTGCCCGGCCGCCACGATCACGTTGTCGTGCAGTACGCCGAGGTAGGGCGCGTTGTCCGGAGTACCGGGGCGCAGCCCGGCGACGACCTCGGTCACCTCGTACTCGGCGATCCCGGGCAGGAGTTCGCTGGCCGGGCGGAGCAGATCCAACACCCCGCCGGCGGTAACCGTCGTGTCGGCGCCGCGCTCCTCCTCGGTCGCGCCGATGATCAGTTCACCGTCGTCGCGCGGGACAACGTAGACCGACCGGCTCCGCACGAATCCCCGGATCACATGCCGGACCGGCGGTCGCGGCGCCCGCAGGCGCACGGTCTGGCCCTTGACCGGCCGGATCGGTAGGCCGGTGAGCGACGCGGTCGCGGCGCCGGCGGCTATCACCACGATGTCAGCATCGATCGTCGATACGTCACTGACCTGCCGCGGCTCGACCTTGACCCGTGCTTGTAGGGCCGCGAGGACCCGCCGCGGGTCTACCTGCCGGTCGCCGGGGGCGAAGGCACCCCCGCGCACGCGCGGCGACAGTGCCGGTTCGCGGTCACGCAGCTGAGCCGCGGCCAACGGGTACGTCCCGGTAGTGGCGCGCGCACACAGCCGGCGTACCTCCGCCAGGTCGTCGTCGGTCACCGCGACGAGGAGGGTGCCCTCCTCGCGATAGCCGACATCACCGCCGAGTTGTGCTGCGAACGCCGGCCAGCGCCGCGCCGAGTCGCCCAGCAGCCGGCGCAGTGCGCGCTCGCCCGGGTGGGTCTCGGTCGTCGGGGCCAGCATGCCGGCCGCGACGGCGCTGGCCTTCGCCGGCTGGCCGTCGTAGACGGTGACGTCAAGGCCGAGCCGAGCGCACCGCCAGCCGATCGCGAGCCCGATGATGCCGCCGCCGACGATCCCCACCGTGGTCACCGGGTCGCCTCCGGTTCGGCGCCGACCGCGACGGTCGGCTCGGCGGTGGGCACGGCACGAAGGTCGGTGGTGACCGCGGCCGGAAGGTCGGCGGTGAGCGCGGCACGCAGTTCGGCGGTCGCCGCTGCCGGGTCGGCCGCCAGGCTGATCGCACCGATGACGGCGACTCCGTGTGCCCCGGCCGCGCGCAACTCGGCCACGGTGCCGACGGTCACCCCGCCGATCGCGATCACCGGTACGCCGGCCGCCCTGGCCACGGCGGCGACGCCCACGGCCCCGATCGGGTCCGGCAGCCGATCCTTCGTGGACGTCGGGTACGCCGGCCCGACGCCGAGGTAGCTCGCCCCGTCGGCGACCGCCCGCCGTGCGGCCCCGGGATCGCGAACGGTCACACCGAGGATGGCGTCCGGACCGAGGACCCGTCGGGCGAGGCGTACCGGCAGGTCGTCGGCGCCGACGTGACCCCCGTCTGCGCCGACCGCGAGGGCGATGTGCAGCCGATCGTTGACCAGGCAGGTCGCGCCGGCCGACCGGCACAGCTGGGCGACCCGGCGGGCCAGTTCGTACGCGTCGCGGTCGGTGGCCGTGTCCGGTACGCGTACCTGGATCGTGTCGGCGCCCGCCGACAAGCCGGCGGCGACGACGGACAGCGGGTCGCGATCCGATCGCGTGTCGGTGATGAGGTGCAGCCGCCCGATCGATGGCATCCGTGCTCCTCCCTGCGCCGGCATGATCCGGATCAGGTTCGACGGTCGGGGGCTGACAGCCCCCCTCTCAGCCCGGTCACACCGGACTCCCGTGGGTACGTTTCGGGCCCGACGATAGCGGTGACGCTTGCGCAGCGCAACGTTATGATCACCACGCCGTCATCCGATCACCCGGGCGGAGGACGGGTCGCGTTACGGTCACCGTGGGGCAAGGATGGTCGGTATGGACTACGCGCGACTTGGCTCCACCGGCCTCAAGGTTTCCCGGATCTGTCTCGGCATGATGAGCTACGGCGATCCGGCACAACGCCCCTGGGCATTGACCCTCGACGACGCCCATCCGATCGTGCGACGCGCGGTCGAGGGTGGGGTGACCTTCTTCGACACCGCCGACGTGTACTCCGTCGGCGCCAGCGAAGTGATCACCGGCAAACTGCTGGGGCAGTTCTTTGCCAACCGTGACGACTACGTACTGGCGACCAAGGTGCACGGGACCATGGGCGACGGCCCGAACGACCGTGGCCTGTCCCGCAAGCACATTCTGGCCGGGATCGACGCGTCCCTGCGCCGGCTCGGCACCGACTATGTCGACCTCTACCAGATTCACCGTTGGGATCCGCAGACCCCGATCGAGGAGACCATGCAGGCCCTGCACGACGTGGTACGCGCCGGCAAGGCCCGGTACCTCGGCGCCTCCAGCATGTACGCGTGGCAGTTCGCGAAGGCGCAGCAGGTCGCCGAGCGGCACGGGTGGACCCGGTTCGTGTCCATGCAGAACCACTACAACCTCGTATACCGGGAGGAGGAGCGCGAGATGCTGCCGCTCTGCCTCGACCAGGGCGTCGGGGTCATCCCGTGGAGCCCGCTTGCCCGGGGGATGCTCGCCGGCAACCGGGGTCGCGACGGTGACCGTCGCACGATCCGGGCCAGTACCGACGCGTTCGGGGACACGCTGTACAGCGACGACGACTTCGCCGTGGTGGACGCGGTGGGCCAGGTCGCGAAGGAACTCGGCGTGTCCGCCGCCCAGGTGGCGCTCGCCTGGTTGCTGTCCCGGCCGGGCGTGACGGCACCGATCGTTGGCGCCACCAAGGTCAGCCACCTCGACGAGGCGTTGGCGGCGGCGGACGTCACGTTGCCCGCGGACGCGGTCGAACGGGTCGAGGCGCCGTACCGGCCGCACGCCATCAGCGGTCACTCGTGACCGGCTGAATCGGTTTGCCGCCGCACCGAACGGGTCACCGGAAGTCGCGGGAGGTCGGGTGCACCGGGAGGACCAGCGGCCCGAGATGGTCGGCGCGCAGGTTGACCACCCCCTCGACCCGTTCGAGGATCCCGCGCACGATCAGCGCCGAGGAGGTCCGCGCGACCCTGCGGTACCGCTGCCACAGTCCCGGTGAACAGGTGACGTTGAGCATGCCGGTCTCGTCCTCGAGGTTGACGAACGTGACTCCCCCGGCGGTCGCCGGCCGCTGCCGGTGGGTGACGATGCCCCCGACGTGTACCCGGCGTCCGGGCTCCAGTTCCCGCAGCCGGGCGATCGGCACCGCGCCGACCCGGTTCAGGAACCCGCGGACGAACGCGGCCGGATGCGTGTCGGGCGACAGCCCGGTCGCCCACACGTCGGCGACCATCAGCTCGATCTCCGCCATCCCGGGCAGCGTCGGGGCGTCGATTCCGGTGGTGGTGCCCGGCAGCCGCCCGACCTGTTCCCGGGCGGCGGCGCCGGCGCCCCACAGCGCCTCCCGCCGCGACAACCCGAAGCACGCGAACGCGCCGGCCGTCGCGAGCGCCTCCAGGTGGGTGGTCGACAGCCCGGCCCGGCGGGCGAGATCGGCCATGTCCCGGTAGGGGCCGCCGCCGGCCCGTTCCGCCTCGATCCGCTCGGCCACCGCCGCCCCGAGGGTACGCACGGACTTCAGGCCCAGCCGGACCACCGGTCCGCCCCGCCCCCACCCGGCCGGCCCCGCCACCGGCTGCTCCCCTTCGACCGCCGGTTCCAGCACGGCCGCCGCGTTGCTCGCGTTGATGTCGGGCCGGCGGACCGTCACCCCGTGCCGGCGCGCGTCGTCCACCAGGGACTGCGGCGAGTAGAAGCCCATCGGCTGGGCGTTGAGCAGCGCCGCGCAGAACGCCGCCGGGTGGTAGCGCTTGAGCCACGCGCTCGCGTACACCAGGTAGGCGAAGCTCATCGCGTGGCTCTCCGGGAAGCCGTAGTTGGCGAACGCGGCCAGCTTGGTGTAAAGCTCGTCGGCCAGGTCACCGGTGATCCCGTTGGCGGCCATGCCCCGGTAGAGGCGTTCACGCATCGCGACCATCTTGCCCCGGGAGCGTTTCGCGCTGATCGCCCGGCGCAGTTCGTCGGCCTCCTGCGCGCTGAACCCGGCGACCTCGATGGCCATCTGCATGAGCTGCTCCTGGAACAGCGGCACGCCGAGGGTGCGCTCCAGCGCCCGCTCCAGCTTCGGGTGCGGGTAGGTCACCTCCTCCTTGCCGTTCTTGCGGCGGATGAAGGGGTGCACCGAACCGCCCTGGATCGGGCCCGGCCGGATCAGCGCCACCTCGATCACGATGTCGTAGAACTCTCTCGGCTTGAGCCGGGGCAGGGTGGCCATCTGGGCGCGGCTCTCCACCTGGAAGACCCCGACCGTGTCGGCCTCGCACAACATGTCGTAGACCTCGACGTT
>JAVHWE010000337.1:0-6259 GCA_032160285.1 Micromonosporaceae bacterium
GGCACCGCGCCGACCGCGATCAGCACGTGCGAACCCTCGACGGTTCGGCCGTCGGCGAGCTCCACGACCACGCCGTCGGCGGTCCGCCGGGCGGCCGACGCCCGGGCATGGTTGAGGATCTTCATGCCCCGCGTCCGGAACACCTTCTCGATCACCATGGCGGCGTCCGGGTCCTCGGTGGGCATCACCCGGTCGCGACTGGACACCAGGGTCACGTCGACGCCCATGGCGAGGTACGCCGACGCGAACTCCGCACCGGTCACGCCCGAGCCCACCACGATCAGGTGTCGGGGCAGCCCGCTCAGGTCGTACACCTGCCGCCAGTCCAGGATCCGCTCGCCGTCCGGCCGGGCGGCCGGCAACACCCGCGGGGTTGCACCGGTCGCGACGAGGACGGCCGTGGCATCGATCGTGTACTGAGAGTCACCGCCCTGCGGGCTAACCACTACCCGGTGACGGTGACCCACCGTATCGTCGCCGAGCCGACCCGTGCCGTTGACGAACGTGACGCCGGCCTTGGTCAACTTTTCGTGGATGTCCACGGACTGCGCCGACGCCAACCGCTTCACCCGGGCGTTGACCACCGCCGCGTCGACGTCGACGGTGTCGAGACTGACACCCCGGATACCGAACTGCTCGGTGTCGCGGTACGCGGTCATCACATCCGAACTGGCGATCAGCGTCTTCGAGGGGACGCAGTCGTGCAGCACGCACGCCCCACCCGCCCCTTCGCGCTCGACGACGGTGACCACCGCGCCGAGTTGGGCGGCCACCAGGGCCGCCTCGTAACCGGCCGGGCCGCCCCCGATGATTACAATCTGATTCACGTGCCCAAGCGTAGAGCGGTCGGCGACCCGAACGGGTGTCGCGGGCCAGATCACCTTTCCGACACGCTCCGCAGTATTCTCGTCCGGGCCGGGCGGGGGCTATCGTCATCGCCGTGCGTCACTATGCCGCCTACGGCTCAAACCTGGACCCCGGCCGGATGCAGGCTTACTGCCCACGCTCGCCGATGGTGGGTGTCGGCTGGCTGGAGGGCTGGCGGTTGACCTTCGCCGGCGAGGACGTCCTCGGCTGGGAAGGCGCGGTGACGACCATCGTGGAGTCCATCGGCGACCGCGTGTTCGTGGCGCTCTACGACGTCCACCCCGAGGACGAGAAGCAACTCGACGAGGTCGAGGGGGTCACCGCCGGCACGTACCGCAAGCTGCACCTGCGGGTGGCGTCGCTGGACGGTGACGTGACGGCCTGGGTCTACGTCTTCACCGGCTACGAGGGCGGCCTGCCGACGACCTGGTACCTCAGCGAGCTGGTCCGCGCCGCCGAGCGGGCCGGCGCCCCGGCCGACTACATCGACGAGCTCCGCTCCCGGTCCACCCGGACGGCACCACCGTAACGTCGGCCTATCGGAATCCCGGGCCCCGGTTGTCGACCCGGTCGGCGTGTCGGCCCGACAACGGCCGCGGCGGCGGCCGGTCGCCATGCAGTTCGAGCGCCGCGGTGAGCAGTCCGACCAGTTCGGCGCGCTCGCCGGGGTCCAACGCGCGGTACGCCTCGCCGGCGATCCGGTCGGTCAACGCCTCGGCCCAGGCCCGTTTACGCACCAACGGGGCGAACGGTGGGTACGGCGGCTGCCAGCCGAAGGCCGTCGCGCCGGCCTCGCCGTCCGGGCCCGAAACGATCGCCTCCAGCGGGCTGAGCGCACTCGCCCGGACGGCGAGAATGTGCGCGGCGCCGCGATGTTCGCGCAGCAGGTGCAGCAGGACCGCGGCGCGGGCGCCGGGCGGATCAGCCGACCCGGTCGGGTCGGCGCTCATCGCACGCCACGCGGCGAACAGCGGCAGGCCCGCCGCGTCGGCGTCGATCACCACCCGTTCGGCCAGGTCCACGAGGCGGGACACGCCGTAGAACGTCGCCAGGTTCTCCTCGCCCCACCGGCGGCACTCGCCGAGATTGTGACCGGCGATCACGTCTGGCGCGGCCACCTTCCGGGCCGCGTCCCAGCCGTCGCGGACCGCTTCGGCGGCGATGAACGCCATCGCCGCGGCGGCCGTGTCGGCCCCCACGTCGCCCAGCGCCCCCGCGCGTCCGGCCACGTAGAACGCCCATCCGGTGAGGCCGATCTGGCGCGCCTGGCGCATCGTCCTCGGGTCCTGGCTGAAGGCACCACCCAGCTCGAGTACCGCGTTCTTCACCGCCGCCGCGGTCTGCTCGGGGGTCACCCGGTCATTGTGCCGGGGCCGTCGCGTTGCGTCACGTCGGATCGTCGCGCTCGAGTCCGGCCAGCACCGCCGACCGCACCATGGTGCGAACCGGTGACTTCGATGTTGCCCTCGTCCGAGTCGGGCGGGGGCATCATCGTTTCCTCGTGGCGGGGAGCCATCCGGAGCGTATCGAACAACCCGCATTCCCGCGGCGTGCGCAGCAACCACACCCGCAGCGGCACCGGATCACCGACGATGGTCGCCGGTTGGTTCGCATGGTGACGCCTCCGGCCCGCCGTAGCGTCACGTCGGGTCGTCGCGCTCGAGTCCGGTCAGCACCGCAGTTGCCTTCTCGACCCGGCGCGTCGCCGCCTTGACCGCCCGCTCCGCACTGGTCCGCGCCGCTTGGGCCGCTGACAATTCGGTACGGGCGGCGAGCAGTTCCCGGTGTGCGGCGGCCCGGATCCGCTTGCGCTCGGCGGAGGTCACCCGTTCGGCCGCCCGTAGTTCGGCGGAAGCGGCGTGCTCGGCGAACCGCCGCTCTGCCTCCTCCCGTGCCTCGTCCCCAACCGGCTCCTTTGCCTCGTCCCGAGCCGGCGCCCGGCCCTGGTCCCCATCTACCTCCGACGTCTCAGACGATGGTGGACGTAACGGGTCCTCAGGAGCCTGATCTATCCTGTTTCGGCCACTGTCTACGCGTTGCGAGTCCGCGCCGATCACCGGGGTAGGCGCGGTCGGGCCGGGGGCGGGGGGCGAAGTGGACACCGTAGGCGACTGTCCACCCTGGACCAGGCGGAGTTGCGGGCGGGGAGTTTCCCCGAAACCGGTGTACTCCACCGTCTTCACGAGCTGACCGCCGCGTACCTGTTCGGCGACCGCCGGATCGGCCAGCGCCGCCATCAGGGTCGCCTCGATCTCGTTGACCGGCAGGGCGTCCTTGCGGTGCTCGCGCCGGGCGAGGGCGATCGCGGCCCGGTACAGAGTGTCGATCATGGCTCGGCGGCGGGTGGACAGCTCGCGCAGGTCGTCGCCGCGCAGGTCGCGCTGGGCGGTCCGGAGCTGCTCACCGAGCGCGAACAGCTCGTCCACCAACTCGGGACGGTGCCGGGCGAGCCGGTTCACCGCCCACGCGCCCACTGTGGGCCGGCGCAGCTTACCGAGCGCCGTGGCGAGGGTACGGTCGCCGGCCGACCGCGCTCGTCGTACCGCCTCGTCGCGGGCGGCCACAAACTCCTCCGGCGGCAGTTCGTACAGCTCCCGGGCGGCGCTGGCGAGCGGATCGTCGTCGACCGGCAACCCTCAGACCTCGAACCGCTGCCCGGGCTCCAGCCGGGCGAACTCGGTACCCGACAGCCTGTTCATCAGCGTGGTGACCAGGCTGAGCCCGTTGTCGTTGGACAGTCCGTCGTGGAGCGCGTACGACCGCCGGGGGGCGACCTGGCGGGTGAAGTCGATCGCCTCGGACATCTTCAGCCACGGCGCCGACACCGGTACGAACAGCGCGTCGACGCCCGCGTCGGCGGGCACGTCGAACGAGTCACCGGGGTGGTACACGGCGGCGCCGCTGTCCGGATCGCTCACCAGGTACCCCAGGTTGGCCACCCGCGGCAGGTCCGGGTGGATGATCGCGTGCAGCCCGCCGTACACCCGGACCGGCAGCCCGGCGGCGTCCAATCGCTGGCCCGGCCCGACCGCGGTGACCGATCCCGGCAGGTCGGCGAGCTTCGCGACCACCTCGGCAGGGGCGAAGACCCGCATCGACGGCTGCTTGCCGAGGGCGTCTGTGAGCGCGTCGACGTCCAGGTGGTCGCCGTGCTCGTGGGTGATGAGCACGGCGTCGGCGCCGTCGAGCGCGTCGCGCTCCGACCACGCGCCGGGATCGATCACCAGCACGCCGCCGTCGTGTTCGAAGCGCAGGCAGGCGTGGGAGAACTTGGTCACACGCATGGCACGACCTCCGCGGAGCTAGAAGGCGCCGGCCGACAGGGCGGCCAGAGCGGTGTGGACCATGATACGTACGCCGTACCCGATCGACCGCTCATCGACGTCGAACGCCGACTGGTGGATGTCGTACGTGGTGTCCGAGCCGGGAATGCCGCAGCCCAGTCGGATCATCGCGCCCGGCACCTGCTCCAGGTAGAAGGAGAAGTCCTCGCCGCCCATGCTGATCTCGGCCTCGACGACCCGGTCCGGGCCGAGTGCCGCGCCCGCCGCCCCGGCGATGATCGCGGTGGCCAGCCGGTCGTTGACCACCGGCGGTACCCCCCGCGTGTAGGTGACCTCGACCTCGGCGCCGGTACCGGCCACCACGTCGTGGATCAGCTTGGTGATCAGCGCCGGTACCTCGCGCCAGGCGTCCCGGTTGAGGACCCGCACGGTGGCCCGGGCGAACCCGGAGTTGGGGATGATATTGGCGGCCTCGCCGGCCCGGATCGAGCCGAACACCATCGACACGCCGGCCCGCGGGTCCACCCGGCGGTCGAGCAGCGACGGTACGTCCACGACGACCCGGCCCAGCGCGTGCACCAGATCGGCGGTCAGGTGCGGCCGGGCGGTGTGGCCCCCCGGCCCGGTCAGCTTCACCTCGACCTTGTCCGCGGCGGCCGTGAACGGACCGGACCGCACCCCGACCAGGCCGGTCGGCAGCTGCGGCGCGCAGTGCAGGGCGAAGACCGCGGCCACGTCCCGCAGGCCGCCGGCGGCGATCATCTCGGGCGCACCGGAGGGCATCTGCTCCTCCGCGGGCTGGAACAGCAGCCGGACCCGGCCGGGCAGCTCGTCGCGCTGCGCGAGTTGGGCCAGGGCGAGGCCGACCCCGAGCAGTACCGTCGTGTGGACGTCGTGGCCGCAGGCGTGGCAGACGTTGTCGACGGTCGACCGGTACGGGACGTCCTTGGTGTCCGGCAGCGGCAGCGCGTCCAGGTCGGCGCGCAGCGCGATGACCCGGTCGCCACTGCCGATGTCGCAGATCACGCCGTTGCCCGTGGACAGCACGCGGGGCGAGAGGCCGGCCGCCGTCAGCTCGCGGGCGACCAGCGCGGTCGTCTCGTACTCGGCGCCGGAGAGTTCGGGATGTGCGTGGATGTGGCGTCGCAGGGCCACCAGCTCGGCTCCGCGCGCGGCCAGCCAGCGGTCGAGTTGACCAGGAAGCGGATCGGCCCCGGGCGGTGTCTCAGGCCAGGACGATGTCAGCGAGCTACTCGGCGGTAGCGACAACGCACTCGTCACGGTGAGTTCTCGATCTCGATTGAGAGGATCAGCGCGCCCCGTGCGCGCTGCGGACAGCGTAGCCCCGCCATGGTGACGGAGCGCAACATCATTTTGGTAGTGACCGTGTAGCGCTACGTCACGAAATCCCTGGTAGAGACGGTTTGTGGTCACCGGTGTCGCCGCGAGACCCCCATCGATGGCTGACACGTGCCCCACCCTTCCTACTACGCGTAACGGCGACGACCGCGACGGATGGTTCGTATCCGCGTACGTCGGCAGGTTTGGCTCCCCCCGGTGTTCCCACCGGACCGACCCTGGTCAACGGGGTGTAACGACGGCGGGCCCAGGCTGGCACGGCCGAAAAGGGTCGAGCCACACAGGTGGTCCGTCACCGGTCCCCCAATGATCGCAGCGGCCGCCCGATTTCACCGGCGGTGGGTAACAAGCCGACAGCTGCGGTTGACCCCCGCCGTGGCGACGAGGCTCCTATACCCGTGATGACAGTTCGGTAACTTCGACGGTCCGTGTTGAACTGACGGCACCGGGTCAGGGCGGGGGTCGGGAAACGTCGCCGAACGCGGGGAGCCGGCTTCCGCTGTCGTCATGGCACCCGGCAAGATGGTGGGGGTTGGCCATCACCCCGCACGCTCCAACCAACGGCGGCGAACCCGCGTGTACCAGACCCTGACCCCACCGGAACGACGGTTAGAAGCCCCGTGACGACTCAGTTCCCGACGTGGCACGACAAATCGGTGCCACCCGCCGGCTCCATGACGTCCAGCAGCTCCCGCCTCAGTGGGGACGCCGCCCTCGACCCAGCCGATGGTCGAGGCACCGCCGGCCCG
>JAVHWE010000360.1:0-2548 GCA_032160285.1 Micromonosporaceae bacterium
ATCGCCCCGGTGGCCCGCGCGGCGTCGGCGACCGATGCGGCGGCGGTGGCGCGCTGCTCGGTGCGCCGCGCGAGTTCCCCGGCGGTCCAGGCGTCGAGGGCCTGCCAGGCCACGGCGAGGTCGTCGCGGTCGGCCGGAGGCGGCCCGAGGCGGGCGAGCCCGTCGCGTACCCGGTCGAAGTCGCGCCACGCGGCCCGGACCGCGCCGGTCGCGGCGACGGCGGTAGCCGTCGCGACGCGGTGGGACTCGCGGGCGGCCCTCACCGCCTCGGTCGCCGTGGCCAGCCGGCTGGAGAGGGCGGCGATGCCGGCGTGGTCCCGTTCGATTGCGGCGGGCTCAGGTGCGTCGGCGAGCCGGTCGGTCAGCTCGTCGAGGCGGGTGGTGACCTGCGCGACGTGGGCGTACGCGGTGGCCAGCGCCCGGTCGACGTCGCGGACGGCCCGGTCGCGCTCGGCGACCACGGCGTCCGCCGCGTCGGCGGTCCGGCGGGCGGCCTCGCCGGCGGCGTGCGCGGCCGCGACGGCCGAGGCGCGGGCGGGCCGGGGGAGCGTGGCGACCGGCTGTTCGCAGACCGGGCACGCCTCGCCGACGGTCAGGTGGGGGCGCAGGGCCGCCGCGGCGTCGGCGGTCTGTGCCGCCTGGTAGGACTCCCGCGCCCGGTCCAGTTCGGCCCGCGCGGTGGCGGCGAGGGTACCGGCGTCGGCCAGCGAGGCGGTGGCCCGCGCGTGTTCGGCCGCGGCGGCGGTCACCGCGGCGGCGAGCGCGCCGGCCTCGTCGGCCAGCCTGGCCCGCTCGGCGTACCCGGCCAGCAGCTGCCGCAGCGCCGCCGGGTCACCCGCGCCGGCCAACTCGCCACGCAGCTTCTCCTCGCGTTCCTCGGCGGCGGTCACCCCGGCCACCGACTCGACCACCCCGGCCTCGGCGGCCATCGCGTTCGCGGCCACGTCGCGGACGCCTGCGGGGACCCGGACGGCGGTCAGCTTGGCCAGCTCCGTGTCGAGGGTCGCGAGGGCCTCCCGGGCCGCGGTCGCGTCCCGGCTGGCCCGCTCCAGGTCCGGTACCACCGCGTCGACCTCGGCGGTGAGCGTGCGCAGCACGCCGACCCGGGCGGTGGCCGCCGCGAGCGCGGCGTCGTCGGCGTCGGTGAGGCCGGCGAGCAGCCCGTCGACGGCTCTGGCCTGTGCCTCCGCCTCCGCCATGCGGACACCCGCACGTTCGCGGATCCGGCCGTACACGTCGAGGCCGAGCAGGTTGACCAGGATCCGCTGCCGATCGGCCGGCTTGGCGTGCAGGAACGCGGCGAAGTCGCCCTGCGGCAGCACCACGCACTTGGTGAACTGTTCGTACGGCAGGCCGACGATCTCCAGTACCGCCTCGTCCACTTCGGACGGGGTGCCGGCGACCACCTCGCCGAGATCGCCGCCGGTCGGCCCGCCGTCGAACCGGCTCAGGTCGAACCCGGGCGCGAGCAGCTCCATCGCCGCGGCCTTGGTCGCGACGGTGCCCTTGCCGTCGCGGCGGACCACTCGGGTCACCACGTACCGTGCCCCCGCCGACTCGAAGACCAGCCGGACGCGCGCCTCGGTGCACGACGGGGCCAACGCGTTGGCGATCGCGCGCCGGTCGCCCCAGCGGGGAACCGTCCCGTACAGGGCGAAGCAGATCGCGTCGAGGATCGTCGACTTGCCCGACCCGGTCGGGCCGACCAGCGCGAAGAAGTCGGCGTCGGTGAAGTCGACGGTGGTCGGCTCCCGGAAGACGGTGAAGCCGGCGAGATCCAACCGCAGTGGGCGCATCAGCTGACGACCTCCTCGTGCAGCGTGTGGAACAGGGCGACGGTGGCCTCGTCGGCGTGCCCCTTCTGGGCCAGGTAGTCGGCGAACAGCTCGCCGGGGGAGCGGCCGGACCGCGCCACCACCGGCCGGCCCGTACCGGCGTCGGGCAGCAGCCGCGGGTCGATCCGGACCTCGAGCGCCCGCGGCAGCAGGTCCTGCACCTCCTCGCGCAGCCCCGCGCGCGGCGGCTCGCCCACGTACACCCGCAGCCAGGCGTCACCGGTATCCATCATGGACAGCTCGGCCAGCGTGCCGCGTACCGTCCGCAGCGGGGTGGCGCCGGTGACCGGTACCTCGCGGACCCGGGCCGCGGTCGCGGTCGAGACGTCCACGATGGACACCGAAGGCGCGTTCTCCTCCTCGCCGAAGTCGATCGCGAGTGGGCTGCCGCAGTACCGGGTCGGAGCCGGCCCGGGTACCGGCTGAGCCCGGTGCAGGTGGCCCAGGGCGACGTAGTGGGCGGCGGCCGGGAACACCGTCGCCGGTACCGCGTACCCCATGATCGTGTGCGCCTCGCGCTCGCCGCCGCCGGTGGTACCGCCGACCACGGTGAGGTGCGTCGTCACCAGGTTGACGGTGTCCGTGGCGAAGCCCTCGGCGAGCCGGGCCAGCAGCCGCGCGACGTGGTCGGCGTAGGTCTGGGTGGCCTCGGCGGCGGTCAGGTCGAACAGTTCGCCGGCCCGGATCGCGTACCGCTGGGACAGAAACGGCAG
>JAVHWE010000381.1:0-6031 GCA_032160285.1 Micromonosporaceae bacterium
CTGAGCTACGGCTTCTGGCTGCGCGACGCGTTCGCCTCCGGCGGGTCGGCCGGCTACGACCATAAGAAGATGGGCATCACCGCCCGCGGCGCCTGGGAATCGGTGAAACGGCACTTCCGCGAACTCGGCCGCGACATCCAGCACGAGGACTTCACCTGCGTCGGCATCGGCGACATGTCCGGCGACGTGTTCGGCAACGGAATGCTGCTCAGCCAGCACACCCGGCTGGTCGCCGCGTTCGACCACCGGCACATCTTCGTCGACCCGGCACCCGACCCGGCAACCTCGTTCACCGAGCGGCGGCGTCTGTTCCACCTGCCCCGCTCGTCGTGGGCCGACTACGACCCGGCGCTGATCTCGCCCGGCGGCGGCGTCTGGCCCCGCACCGCCAAGTCGATCCCGATCTCCGACCAGATGTACCGGGCCCTCGGCCTCGACGAGCCGGTGGACGCGCTGTCGCCGGTCGAGCTGATCCGGGCCATCCTCAAGGCCGAGGTCGACCTGCTGTGGAACGGCGGCATCGGCACCTACGTGAAGGCCAGTACCGAGGCGCACACCGACGTCGGCGACAAGGCCACCGACGCGGTCCGGGTCAACGGCCGGGACCTGCGGGTACTCGTCGTCGGCGAGGGCGGCAACCTGGGCCTGACCCAGCGCGGTCGGGTCGAGTACGCGCTGCGCGGCGGGTACATCTACACCGACTTCATCGACAACTCCGCCGGCGTCGACTGCTCCGACCACGAGGTCAACATCAAGATCCTGCTCGGCGCCGTGGAGCTGGACGCCGCCGACCGCAACAAGCTGCTCGCCGAGATGACCGACGAGGTAGCCGAGCTGGTGCTGCGCGACAACTACGCGCAGGCGTGCGCGCTGGGCAACGCCCGTTCCCAGAGCCGGATGCTGCTTCCGGTACACCGCCGGCTCATCCACGACCTGGAGCAGAGCGGCGAACTCGACCGTGCGCTGGAAGGGTTGCCGAGCGAGGAGGAGCTCGACCTGCGGGCGGAGAACCTGGCCGGCCTGACCACGCCGGAGTTCGCCGTACTCCTCTCGTACGTGAAGATCTCGCTGGAGCACGAACTGCGGGACTCGACGCTGCCGGACGAGAAGTGGGCCGACGGGGTGCTGCGCGACTACTTCCCGACGCCGCTACGCGAGCGGTACGCCGATCAGATGGCCGAGCACGCCCTGCGCCGCGAGATCGTGGTGACCCAACTCGTCAACGAGGCCGTCAACCGGGGCGGCACCTCGTTCTTCTTCCGCACCGTCGAGGAGACCGGGGCGAGCGCCGCGGACGTGCTCCGCGCCTTCGTGGTGGTCCGCGAGGTGTACGGCCTGCGCGACCTGTGGCAGGCGGTGGCCGACCTGGACAACGAGCTGCACACGGAGGGGCAGACCGCCGTCTACCTGGAGGCGCGGCGCCTGCTCGACCGGGCGGTGCGCTGGTTCGTGTCCAGCCGGCGGTCCCCGCTGGACGTACCCGCCGAGATCGAACGCTTCCGCCCCGGCGTGGCCGCGCTGCTGCCCAAGCTGGCGTCGCTGTTCCGGGGCCGGGAGCGGCAGGCGCTGCAGGACAACTGCTCGACGCTGTCCAAGCTCGGCCTGCCCGAGAAGGTCGCGGATCTGGCGACCCGGATGATGTACTCGTTCGGCCTGCTCGACATCGTGGAAACCGCGCACAGCTCCGGCTGCCCGCTCGACGAGGTAGCCGCCGTGTACTTCGTCCTGTCGGAGCGGTTCCGGGTCGACGACCTGCTGTCGAAGATCTCCGCGCTGTCGCGCGCCGACCGGTGGCAGACGATGGCCCGGATGGCGCTGCGCTACGACCTGTACGCGGCGCTCGCCGGGCTCACCGCCGAGGTGCTGGCCGCGACGCCGAGCGGTACCGACGCCGAGCAGCGGGTCCTGACCTGGGAGCGGGAGAACGCCGTCGCGATCGCCCGTACCCGCAACTCCATCGCCGAACTGGACGGCTTCGGCGGCGACCTGGCGGCCCTCTCGGTCCTCATGCGCCAGATCCGTACCCTCGTGCGGACCACGTCGGCCTGAGCGGTCCCGGGGCGTCGGCTTGAGCGGTTTACCGGCGGGCCGGCTACCGGCTACCGGCTACCGGCTACGGTGCGTCGGCGCGCGGCTGGGCGGGGACGCCGACGACGGTGGCGGCGGCGGGGACGTCGCGGGTCACCACGGCGTTGGCGCCGATGCGCGCGGCGCGTCCAATGTGGAGGCTGCCGTGGCGCGGGGTGATGACCACCGCGCCGGTACCGACCGTCACGCCGTCGCCGACCACGATGCGGTGCTCGGAGCCGGGCCTGGCGCGCACGGCCAGCGTGACGTTATGCCATAGGTGCACGCCGTCGCCGAGGACCACGTTGTCGTGCACCACCACGCCGAGGCCCCGGTGGCCGAGCGACACCCCACGTCCGAGCACCGCCCCGGCGCCGAGGTCGTTGTGGTGGACGAACCCGTTGAGGCGCTGCACGAGCCGGCCGAGCCGCCGCAGTCCCCACCGGTGCAGGCCGGTGGAGCAGCGCCAGAGCCGTACCGTCATCACGACGAACGCAACGACGATCCACCCGTACGGGTGGCGCGTAGCTGCCAGACTGTGCGCATGACGGCCCCAGAGGTGGCGGTGCGCGGCAGGCTCAGCCGGGTGATCCTGGGCGTGCCCATTCTCATCGCGTTGACCGTGGTGACGTGGTGGCTCTGGCTCGGACGCGACACCACGTACCAGACCGATCCGGTCACCGGAGCGGCCACCGGGCCGTACGAGGCGTGGCAGGTCGTCGGGTGCGTGCTGTCCCTGGCCGCCATCGCCGTCGTCGGTGGCTGGGTACTGCCCCCGTGGGCCGTGGTGGCTGCCATGACGGTGTCGTTCACGGTCGCCTGGTCGGGGGCCGCGGCGGTCACCGACGATACCGGGCTCTGGCTGGTCGGTGCGGTGCTCGTGGCGGTCGGGTTGGCCGCCGGCTCCGCCGCGCTGAGCTTCGGTGCGCGCGCTGTCCGGGCGTTGATCGGCCGCCGCTGAGTACGGCGACCAGCCCCGCCGCGGCTACGCGGCCGTACGGCGACCAGCCCGCGGCGGCTACGCGGCCGGCTCGGTAGCTCGGCCGCCGCCGCGTTACGCGGCCAGGCCCAGCAGCTCTGCCGCGGCGCGACCATTGGCGCGGCTCGCGCCGTACGTGGTGACGAACGCGCGGACCCCCGCCGGCCGCCATGACGACGGCCAGCCCATCTCCACCACCACGACCGGGTTCGTGGCGGCCAGCGCCTCGATGAGCGCCGGTGCGCCGGGCATCCGGTGCAGGTTTCGGCCGACGAAGACGAGCGGCCGACCACCGGCCGTCGCGCGCAGCTCGTCCGGGTCGGTACCGGCGGCGTGTACCCGATGCTGTTCGGTGCCGTTGAGATGTGGCCCGAGACCCCATGGCACCAGCCCGACCGCGATCGACGACTCCGACTCCAGCTGGACCACCACGGCGGTGGTCAGTCCGTCGAGCGAGCCCTCGACCCCGACCGCGCCGCGGGCGGCGGCGTAGCCGATACCGAATCCGGTCGGGTCACTGCCGGATCCGGTCGGGTCACTGCCGGCCCCGGACGAATCGGTGTCGGTGCCGGCCGCACCGGGGCGCGCGGCGAGCGTTGCCGCGTCAGCGGTCAACCGGGCCGACATCGCGGCGACCCGCTCCGCCGCCTCCTCGACCCGGGCCAGCGGTAGCCGACCGTCGCCGATCGCGGTGGCGATCCCGGCTGCGCACGCCTCGACCAGCGCGGCGTCCACCTCGGCGCCGATGCACAGCAGATCTGCCCCGGCGGCGAGGGCCAGCACGGCAGCCTCGGCGATGCCGCCGGCGTAGTCGGTCGAGCCCCGCATCTCCAGCGCGTCGGTGATCACCACGCCGGTGAAGCCGAGCTCGGTACGGAGCAGGTCGACCAGGGCGGCGCGACTGAACGTGGCGGGCAGGTCACCGGTCAGCTCGGGCAGCCGGATGTGCGCGGTCATGATCGCCGGTACCCCGGCGGCGAAGGCGGCGACGAACGGGGGCAGTTCCCGGGCCCGCAGCACCTCCATCGGCGCGTCGGTGGTCGGCAGCTCGACGTGGGAGTCCGCGGTCGTCGCGCCGTGGCCGGGGAAGTGCTTGGCGCACGCGATGACACCGGCCTGGGCCAGCCCGGTCACCGCCGCGGCGCTGTGGGCGGCCGCGCAGACCGGATCGGCGCCGAAGCTGCGGGTACCGATGATGGGGTTGTCGTCGGCGGTGTTGACGTCGACGGTGGGCGCGAGGTTGAGGTTGATCCCCAGGTCGTGCAGCTCGACGCCGATGGCGCGGTAGACCCGGCGGGTGAGGTCCGGGTCGTCGACCCGGCCGAGGGCGGCATTGCCCGGGTACGGGCTGCCCTCCAGGTGCGCCACCCGGGTGACGTCGCCGCCCTCCTCGTCGATGCCGATCAGCACGTCCGCGCGGGCCGCGCGCAGGCTGGCGGTCAGCGCGGCGAGCTGCGCGCGGTCGACCACGTTGAACCCGAACAGCACGTGGCCGGCCAGGCCCTCGGCGATCAGGTCGGTGGCCCAGGCGGGCGCCACCGAACCCGGGAAAGCCGCAAGTAGCGTTCGTAGTGCTAATTTCCGCAAACCAGCATTGATTGCCACAATGTTCCCATCTGACTACCCGCGACAACCACTGCGTGTCCGAGTTCGGCTACCTGCCCGTACGCTAAACCATAACCTTGCCTGGCCCGAAGGTTAATTAGCTTTCCTAAAACATTAACGGTATTGGACAGGCCGATGAGTTCACCCCAGATGCCCGGCACGCCACGCTTGCTCCGGGCCCTCAACGACCGCGCCGCGCTCGAGCTGCTGCTCGCCAAGGGTCCGCTGACCCGCGCCCAGTTGGGCGAACTCACCGGCCTGTCCAAGGTCACCGCCTCCCAGCTGGTGGAGCGGCTGGAGGAGCGGGGCCTGGTCACCCGGGTCGGCGAGCTCGCCGGCGGGCGCGGCCCCAACGCCCAGATGTACGCCGTGGTCCCGGCCACCGCGTACGTGGTCGGGGTCGAGGTCGGGCCGCAGCACGTGGTCGCGGCGACCGTCGACATCACCGGCAAGATTTCCGGCCGGGTGGACCTGTCCATCGGCGAGACCGACGATCCGGTACGGGTGGTGCACGCCGCCGTGGTCGAGGCCGCCGAGGCCGCCGGTGCGCCGGTGCAGCGGGTGTGCCGGGTGGTGCTCGGTACCCCCGGCCTGGTCGACCCGGGTACCGGTGAGATCTCCTTCGCCTGGGACTTGCCGCGCTGGCACCGGGGCCTGCTCGCCGCGCTGCGGGCCGACCTGGACCGCCCGGTCGTCTTCGAAAACGACGTCAACCTCGCGGCCATCGCCGAGCTGCACACCGGCGCCGCCGTGGGAGTGTCCGACTTCGTCCTGGTCTGGGTCGGTCGCGGCGTCGGGCTCGCGGTCGTCCTCGGCGGCCGGCTGCACCGCGGGATCACCGGGGCGGCCGGGGAGATCGGGTACCTGCCGGTGCCCGGCGCACCTGTCCCGCGCGACGTGTCGCGGCGCGCCAAGGGCTCGTTCCAACAGCTGATCGGGGCCGACGCGGTCCGCGCGGTGGCCCGCGACCACGGCTTCCGTGCCGCCAGCGGTGCCGAGGCGGTGCACGCCGCGATCGCCGCCGGTACCCGGGGTGGTCCGGTCCTGGACGAGTTGGCCCGCCGACTCGCCCTCGGCGTCGCCGCCATCGGCGTGGTGCTGGACCCGGCCCTGGTGGTCCTCGCCGGGGACATCGGCCAGGGCGGCGGGATGGCGCTGGCCGAGCGGGTACAGCACGAGGTCGCCGCGATCGCGCCGGTGTCCCCGCGCGTGGTGTCCACCGAGGTCACCTCCGAACCGGTGCTCAACGGCGCCCTGCTGACCGGTCTGGACGCCGTACGCGAAGAGGTTTTCGGCTCCACTGTCGACGGCAGGTGACGACGGCCGAAGTCAGCACGTAGGCGCGAACCCGCTCACATCCGAGCGCCGGCTGCCGGCGCG
>JAVHWE010000410.1:0-5547 GCA_032160285.1 Micromonosporaceae bacterium
GGCTTGTCTCGTACACCTGTACGGGTATTGTCCACAGCGGCATCGGGGCGCTTGTCCACAGGCACGGTCCACCGGTGGGTTTTTGTCGGACCGGGCGCTTAGCGTGTCAGCGTGACGAAGCGATCGACAACATCCGCGAAGACAGCCAATACAGGGGTGACAGACATGGCAGCGATGCCCGACCGCGAGAAGTCGCTCGGCCTCGCCCTGGCGCAGATCGACAAGCAGTTCGGCAAGGGCTCGGTCATGCGACTGGGCGAGCGGCCGTTCGCCCAGATGCAGGTGATCCCGACCGGCTCGATCGCGCTCGACGTGGCGCTGGGCATCGGTGGCCTGCCCCGGGGCCGGATCGTCGAGATCTACGGCCCGGAGTCCAGCGGCAAGACCACGGTGGCGCTGCACGCGATCGCCAGCGCGCAGGCCGAGGGCGGCATCGCGGCGTTCATCGACGCCGAGCACGCCCTCGACCCGGACTACGCCAAGGCGCTGGGCGTCGACACCGACGCGCTGCTGGTTTCCCAGCCCGACACCGGCGAGCAGGCGCTGGAGATCACCGACATGCTGGTGCGCTCCGGCGCGCTGGACATCATCGTCATCGACTCGGTCGCCGCGCTGGTGCCCCGCGCGGAGATCGAGGGCGAGATGGGCGACAGTCACGTCGGTCTGCAGGCCCGCCTGATGAGCCAGGCCCTTCGGAAGATCACCGGTGCGCTGAGCAACTCCGCGACGACGGCGATCTTCATCAACCAGCTCCGCGAGAAGATCGGGGTCATGTTCGGCAGCCCGGAGACGACGACCGGCGGCAAGGCGCTGAAGTTCTACGCCTCGATCCGGCTCGACGTGCGCCGCATCGAGAGCCTCAAGGACGGCACCGACGTGGTGGGCAACCGGACCCGGGTCAAGGTCGTGAAGAACAAGGTGGCCTCGCCGTTCAAGCAGGCCGAGTTCGACATCATGTACGGCAAGGGCATCTCCCGCGAGGGGTCGCTCATCGATGTCGGTGTCGAGCAGGGCATCATCCGCAAGGCGGGCGCCTGGTACACGTACGAGGGTGATCAGCTCGGTCAGGGCAAGGAGAACGCCCGGAACTTCCTGAAGGAAAACCCGGACGTCGCGGCCGAGGTGGAAAAGAAGATCAAGGAGAAGCTGGGCGTCGGGACGAGTACGGGTGACGCGGCCGGCGGGCCGATGGACATCGCCCCCGTCGACTTCTAGGCACCGGTCGTGGCGGGACGTGACCTTCCGCGCGGCGGGGCGGCCGCCGATCCCCGGGGCGGAGGGGCCTCCGAACCCCGGAGTGCCGCCTCCGCCGAGCTGGCTCGGGAGATCTGCCTGCGTCAGCTCGCCGTCCAGCCGCGTACCCGCCGCGAGCTCGCTACCGCGCTGCGTCGACGCGGCTTCCCGGACGACGTCATCGATCAGGTGCTCGACCGCTACGCCGAGGTCGGCATCATCGACGACGAGGCGTTCGCACGGGCCTGGGTGACCAGTCGTCATCGCGGTAGGGGCTTGGCCCGGCGGGCGCTCGCCGGTGAGCTCCGCCGCAAGGGGGTCGACCCCGAGGCGGTCGACCGGGCGCTCGACGAGGTGGATTCCGGCGTCGAGGAGCGGACCGCGCGGGCCCTGGTGGCACGGCGCATGAGGGTCGAACGGAGCGCTTCCCCGGATGCGGCGTTCCGTCGGCTGGTCGGGATGCTGGCACGCAAGGGCTACCCGGCCGTACTGGCGATCCGGGTCGTGAAGGAGGCGCTCGCCGCCGAGGCGGCGACCGCCGAATTCGCCGATGGCATCGATCCCGATGCGCTCGCCGACGCCGCCGAACCCGGTGGCAACGGGTGCCGGTGACCGCCCGACGACTCCCCGCGGTAGCTGCCCCTCTGGGCGGATCATGAGTCCTTGACCGAAGCGGCCTTCACGACCTAGCCTCGCGTTACCAGAGGAGAGCGCCCAACCACCGCGGGTTCAACCGCACAACATAGATCGCGTTACAGATCAGCATCACTTTTGCCGCTTCACGACGAGGTGGACCAGGGCAAATCGGCGCGTCGTGCTGGTGCCTGCCTACCATCGCCGCCGCGATGCCCGCCAGGCACTCGTCGCTGGCCACGTCGGCCCCAACCCCGCGGAGCGGGCATCTCCGGTAACCGCAGCGCCGGCATGTCCGGCGCCGGCCCGGGAGGCGACCATGCGACCGTACGAGTACGTGCTCGTGTCGGTGATCGTGGTCGTTGCCGTCCTCGTGGTCATCCTCCTGACGGTTGGTCTGCGGCTGATGCGGCGGCTCCAGACGGTCTCACCGGCGGCGGTCGGCAACGCGAGCGACTCCGCCTACACCAGCGAGAAGGACCGGCAGGAAGTGGCGCTCGCGGCGCTTCGGGCCGCGGCCGAGGAAGCGACCGCCGCGGTTGACGAGGCACGTGCCGCCGCGGCCACGGCACGGACCGAGGCCGCGACGGCGAAGGCGGAGGCAAGTTCGGCCCGCGCCGAGAGCCGCCGGATCCTCGACCTGGCGCGGTCGGAGTCGGAAGCGGTCCTTGAACGGGCCCACCGTCAGGCCGAGCAGGACGCCGAGCAGGCGCGGGCGGCCGCCCGACGCTCCGGCGAGCGCGAGATTGCCCAGCTCACGGCCACCGCGAAGGAGCAGCTGGAGGATACCGACCGGCGGCAGCGGCGCCTCGACGAGCGGGAGCGGTTGTTCGCCGAGGAGGTCCAGCGGCTCACCGAACGCGACCGGCGGGTCAGCGCCGCCGAGTCCGACCTCACCACCCGGGAAAGCACCCTCCTCGAGCGGGAGTCGACGCTCGGCGACGCCGAGGAGATCCGCCGCCGCGAACTGGAACGCATCGCCGGCCTGACCGTCGATGCCGCCAAGGCCGAGCTGGTGGACTCCATCGAGATGCAGGCCAAGCGCGAGGCCGCGCTGCTGGTACGCGACATCGAACACGAGGCTCGGGCCACCGCCGAGCAACGGGCGCGCCACATCGTCGTCGATGCGATCCAGCGGGTCGCCAGCGAACAGACCGCCGAGAGCGTGGTCAGCGTGCTGCACCTACCCAGCGACGAGATGAAGGGCCGGATCATCGGCCGCGAGGGCCGCAACATCCGCGCGTTCGAATCGGTCACCGGCGTCAATCTGATCATCGACGACACGCCGGAGGCGGTGCTGCTGTCCTGCTTCGACCCGGTACGCCGGGAAATCGGCCGGCTCACCCTGGAGAAGCTGGTGCTCGACGGTCGGATCCATCCGCACCGCATCGAGGAGGTGTTCGACTCCGCCCGCCAGGAGGTGGAGCGGCTGTGCCAGCGGTCGGCCGAGGACGCCCTGGTCGAGGTGGGTATCGCCGATCTGCACCCGGAGCTTGTCACGGTGCTCGGCCGGCTGCGGTACCGGACGAGTTACGGGCAGAACGTACTGAAGCATCTGATCGAGACGGCGCACATCGCCGGAATCATGGCCGCCGAACTGGGCCTCGAACCGGCGTTGATCAAGCGTTGCGCCTTCCTGCACGACATCGGCAAGGCGCTCACCCACGAGGTTGAGGGCAGCCACGCGCTGATCGGGGCGGACCTTGCCCGCAAGTTCGGCGAACCGGACGAGGTGGTGCACGCGATCGAGGCCCACCACAACGAGGTACTGCCACAGACCGTCGAGGCGGTCCTGACCCAGGCGTCCGACGCCTGTTCCGGCGGGCGTCCCGGGGCGCGGCGGGAGAGCCTGGAGGCGTACGTGAAGCGGCTGGAGCGGATCGAGGAGATCGCCGGCGGCAAGCCGGGCGTGGAGAAGGTGTTCGCGATGCAGGCCGGCCGCGAGATCCGGGTGATGGTGCGCCCCGACGACGTCGACGAGATCGGCGCCGCGGTACTGGCCCGTGACGTGGCCAAGCAGATCGAGGAGGAGCTGACCTACCCGGGTCAGATCCGCGTCACCGTGGTGCGCGAGTCCCGCGCCACCGAGATCGCCCGCTGAGCTCTCTCAGGCCGCGCCGCGTCGGACTTCGGCGCTCGCGTCGGCGTTCAACGGCGCGGCGGCGGTGCGCCCGGTCCGCCCCATCCGCCGCTGGAGCCAGTACGCGAACGCCGACAGCGAGCCGCAGATGCCGATGTAGATCACCGCGACGATCAGGTACGACGCGACGTACGGGAAGTCGAAGGAGCCACGGCCGCCGATCTGCTTCGCCACGTAGAGCAGTTCGGGGTAGGTGATGATGAACCCGAGCGCGGTGTCCTTGAGCAGGACAACCAGTTGACTGACGATGGCCGGCAGCATGGCCCGCACCGCCTGAGGCAGCAGGACCGAGGTCATCACCTGCGTCTTGCGCAGCCCGATCGCGTACGCCGCCTCGGACTGGCCGCGCGGCACCGCGAGAACCCCGGCGCGGAAGATCTCGGCCAGGACCGACCCGTTGTACAGGGTCAGCCCGAACACCAGCGCCCACAGCGTGGGCAGATGCCAGCCGTACTGCAGCGGCACGTAGTAGAAGAAGAAGATCAGGATGAGCAGCGGTACCGCCCGGAAGAACTCCACGATCCACGTCGCCGGCATCCGCAGCGCCCGGTGCTCCGACAGCCGGCCGGAGGCGAAGATCGTGCCGAACGCGAGGGCCAGTACGCCCGCGATGGCCGCCGCCTTGAGCGTCGCGAGTAGCCCGTCGGCCAGTTCCCGCTGGACGGCGGTGTACTGGAACTGCGCCATCCGCGCGCTGCTGAACTGGTCGGTCGTGATGAAGCGGTACGCGACGTAGCCGGCCACGGCGAGAACGGCGGTCGCGGCCACGACGCTGATGGCCCGGTTGCGGGCCCGCGCCCGGGGCCCCGGAACGTCGTACAGCATGGTGCTCATCGGGCCAGCGTCCATCTGCGTTCGAGCCGGCGTTGCAGCACTGCCAGCGGCGTGACCAGGAGCAGGAAGCCGAGCGTGATCCAGATCAGGGTCGAGAACTGGTTCTCGCCCCGCTCCGACATGTACTGCGGGATCGCCCCGGCCTCGACCACCGAGAAGCCGGCGGCGATCGTGGTGTTCTTGAGCATGGCGATCATCACGCTCATCAGCGGCGGCACGATCGAGCGGAACGCCTGGGGGAGCACGACCTGCCCCAGTACCTGGCCGAAGGTCATGCCGAGGGCGCGGGCGGCCTCCGCCTGGCCGGCCGCGACGGTGTTGATGCCGGAGCGGAGCACCTCGCAGATGAACGCCGACGTGTAGGCGATCAACGCGATGCATGCGCTGGGAAAGTAGTCGATCCCGATCTCCAGCTTCGGTACCGCGAAGACCAGGAAGGCGAACAGCAGCGTCAGCGGGGTGTTGCGCACGACCTGCACGTACGCGGTGCCGACGGTCCGCAGAACCGGCACCGGTGAGACCCGGGCCGCGGCCAGCAGCGTACCCAGCGCGAGGCTGCCCACGGCGGCGATCAGAAAGAGCTCCACCGTTGTCTTGAAGCCGCGCCAGAAGATGTCGCCGTTGTCGGTGAGCGTGTGCAGTAAGCCGTTCATGCCAACCTCGCGTCATCCGGCCGCCTTGGGGCGGCCGCCGTGGTTCAGCCGCCC
>JAVHWE010000422.1:0-13040 GCA_032160285.1 Micromonosporaceae bacterium
GCGCCGGTACGATGCGGTGCCGACGCCGGCATAATGTCAGTAGGTCGAGTGAGGGAATATCGAATGGGTGCCTTGGACCGCCGGGTCGTCGTAGGTCTCGACAACGGCGGGACCTGCAATAACGCAACGGTGCTGGATACGTCCGGCCAGTTCGTGGTCGATCGGATGGTGGAGACGCCCAGCCGGGTCCTGGACGGGCCGGAGATCGCCGTGGAGGCTCTCGCCGCCTCGCTGGAGGGCGCGCTCGCGCTGACCGGCACGCCGCGCGACGCCGTCGTCGCCGTCGGTCTGGACACGCCCGGCCCGGCCAGCGCCCACGGCGTGATCTCCTCGAAGGGCGCGACCAACTTCTCCATGCCGGCCTGGTGGGGATTTGACATCCGGGGCGCCCTGGAGGCCCGGATCGGGGTACCGGTGGTGTACAACAACGACGGCAACGCCGCCGCGCTGTACGCCCACCACGTGCACTTCGGCGCGGTGGCCAACGAACGGTCGTCGATCTCGGCCATCGTGGGGACCGGGCTCGGCGGTGGTGTGATCGAGTTCGGGCGGGTGGTCAAGGGTGCCGCCGGCATGGCCGGCGAGCTGGGTCACATACCCATCCCGATGACCGGTCTGCTCGCCCCGGACCAGCCGGTACCGCGGTGCAACTGCGGATTCGACGGCGATGGCGAGAGCATCGCGTCGCTGACCGGCATCGAGCTCAACCTCCTGCCGTACTGGCTGAGCCGCTACCCCGACCACCCGCTCCACCAGGTCGGGTCGTCACACAAGGCGGCCAAGATGGTGCGCGGCTACGGCGAGGCCGGTGACGAGATGGCGCTCAAGGTCTTCGAACAGCAGGCGATGGCGCTCGGCCGGCTGTTTACGGTGGCCGCCAACTTCACCGATCCCAGCGCCTACTTCATCGGCGGCGGCGTGGTCGAGGCCGAGCCCACGTTTCGCGAGTGGTTTCTCGCGACGGTACGGGAGAACACGGTGCTGCGTACGGAGCAGGCCGCGGTGGCGCAGTTCGCGCTGGTACCGGATCGGGACATGGCGGGTGCCCGCGGCGCCGCGATCGCCGCGCTCGACACCCTCGACAGGGCCGCGTCCGTGTCCCGATGAGGTCGTCGGGTCGCCGGTCCGGCGGTGTCGCCGAGCCGGTCGACCTGGGCCTCGCCGAACTGCTGCCGGACCGTGACCGTCCGGACGGGTGGACTTTGCTGGTCGACGGCGTGCCGCAGTCGCATGTGGACCTCGCCGATCCGACGTACCTGGAGTTCGAGTACATGCGGCGGCTCGCGTCGGTGATCGACGTGGCCGGCCCGCGCGGCGCACCGCTGCGGGCGCTGCACCTCGGCGGCGGGGCGCTGACGTTGCCGCGCTACCTGGCGGCGACCCGGCCCGGTTCCCGCCAACGCGTGGTCGAGCGCGATGCCGCGCTGATCGCCCTGGTGCGGCGGGTGCTGCCGCCGCCGCGCGGCGTCGACCTCCGGGTCCGGGCGGCCGACGCGCGCCAGGCGCTGGAAAGTACCCGCGACGCGGTGTTCGACCTGGTCATCTCCGACGTCTACCGGGCCGCACAGATGCCGCGCACGGTCACAAGTTCGCAGTTCGCCGCCCACGCCGCCCGGGTACTGCGACCGGACGGGCTGTACGCGGTGAACGTGGTCGACCTGCCGCCGCTGGCGTTCTCCCGGGTACAGGCCGCGACGCTCCGGTCGGCGTTCGCCGACGTGTGTGTGATCGCCGAGCCGGGTACGCTACGCGGCCGCCGCTACGGCAACGTGGTGCTCGTCGCGGCCGTGCGGTCGGGCGGGTTGCCGGTCGACCGGCTGGTCACGGCGGCGGCCCGGGACGCGTTCCCGACCCGACTGCTGCACGGCGTGGCGCTGGACCGGTTCATCGCGGGCGCCCGCCCGGTCTCCGACACCGCCGCCACCGAATCGCCGAAGCCCCCACCGGCCCTGCTGAGGTGAGCGGGCCCCGAGCTGAGAGCGCTCTCTGACGCGTCGGAGGACGGACGGCCCGAACACCCGCAATAGCCTGTAGCCACAGCGCAAACATTGACGTAACTAAATTAGACAGCTACCGTTCATGTATCAGAGAGCGCTCTCTGCCGCAGGCCACGCGGTGCAGGGCGTTCCGGCGACTAGACGCCCGTTCTCCGCCTGTTACGCGGGCTTGCGCGCAGGTCGACAGCTGTGGCTGCCCGTTCCACCCGCTGACTCACCCCGGTGAGCGCGTTCCGGGAGGCACCCGTGCACCTTCCCCTCAGGCCAACGACACCCGGTCAGCAGCTCGCCGATCAGTCCGATAAGGCACCGCGCGCACCACACCGTCGACCGGGCGGGGTCGGCAACGCCCGACGCGCGCTCGCCGTCGGTACCGCCGTCGCACTCGCGGCCGGTGTGTTCGCCGCCGTGTCGACCGGCCCGGCCGACGCCGCCACCGTCGGTGCCGGCAGCTACCTCACCACGCCGGTCGGTGCCGGACCGACCGGCTGCGGCGCCATCGCCACCAACCCCCGCGCCTGGGTCACCGCCAATGCACCGGCCGGCGCGGTACCCACCAACGACTGGTGGTCGTCGATCCTGTGGAAGCGCACCAACTGCGCGTACGGCGAGCCGCTGCACTCACATCCGGTGTCCTATCAGGCCGGTAACACCGGACTCGGGTTCTCCTACAACACGACGGCCGCCATCTCCGGCACGGCCACCGGCGTCGGCGAGTTCCACTACCCGTACGTGCAGGACTTCGTCGCCGGGGTGGCCGGCCTCAACTCCCCCGACGTGAAGGTCGACAGCTGGAGTGACTGGACCGTCACCCCGTTCTTCAGCGACGGCGCGCGGACCGCGCGGGTAACCATCGGCGAGGGCCTGCCGTTCGCGTACTTCCAGGTCACCGGCGGCAACGCGCAGATCACCACCACCGCGACGCCGACGATCTGGTCCAACAACGGATCAACCATCGGGTACACGGCGGGCGGCCACGACTACGTCGCCTACGCCCCGACCGGCGCGACCTGGACGGTCAGCGGCACCGCCATCACGTCCACCCTGGCCGGGCGTGGTTACTTCTCCATCGCGGCCCTGCCCGGCGGTACCGCCGACCGGGCGGCGCTGGCCACCTCGTACGCCCGCTACGCCCACAACCACGTGACCGGCACCCGACTGTCCTACAGCTACAATCCGGCGACCAGCCTGGTTAGCACCACGTACACATACACCACCACGGCGCGCGAAACTCTTACCACCCCGGGTACCGTCATCGCGCTGCTGCCGCACCAGTGGAACTACCTCACCGGCGCGACCCCGATCGCCCAGACGTACATCTCGGCGCGCGGCCCGCTGAAGGTGCTCACCGGCGCCAGTTCGTTCACCACCTCGATGCGATTCCAGGGGGTACTTCCGGAGATTCCGGCGGTCGGCGACAACACGGGCGCCGATCTGGCGACGCTCAACGCGTACCTCAACGCCGAATCGGCCAACCCGATGCGCCAGGTCGCCGACGACACGTACTGGACCGGCAAGGGCCTCGGCCGGGCCGCCCGCCTCGCCGAGATCGCCGACCAGGTCGGCAACACCGCCGTGCGTACCTCCGCGCTGGCCGCGATCAAGACCACGCTGACCGACTGGTTCACCGCGCCGGCCGGCAAGACGTCGCACGTCTTCTCGTACAACTCAGCCTGGGGGACGCTCATCGGCTACCCGGCGTCGTTCGGTTCGGATTCCGAGCTCAACGACCACCACTTCCACTATGGATACTTCATCGCCGCGGCGGCCACGCTGGCCAAGTTCGACCCGACGTGGGCGTCGCAGTCGCAGTACGGCGGGATGGTCGACCTGCTCATCCGGGACGCCGACAGCTACGACCGCACGGATACCCGGTTCCCGTTCCTGCGCGACTTCGACATCTACGACGGCCACGACTGGGCGTCCGGCCACGGCTCGTTCTTCGCCGGCAACAACCAGGAGTCGTCGTCGGAGGGCATGGACTTCGACAACGCGCTGATCCAGTGGGGTCAGGCCACCGGCAACACCGCGATCCGCGACGCCGGTGTCTTCATGTACACCACGCAGGCCGCCGCGATCCACAACTACTGGTTCGACTCCAACAACCAGAACTTCCCGACCACCTTCGGGCACAACGAGGTCGGCATGGTCTGGGGCGACGGTGGGGCCTACTCCACCTGGTTCAGCGCCGCGCCCGAGCAGATCCAGGGCATCAACATGCTGCCGATCACCGGCGGACACCTGTACCTGGGTTACAACCCGGCGTACGTGCTGACCAACTACAACGAGATGATCAGCAACCGGGGCGGTGGCCAACCGGCCATCTGGGCGGACATCCTGTACGAGTTCCTCGCCCTCGGCAACGGTGACACCGCGCTGGCCAACTTCCGCGCGAACAGCGGGTTCACCTCCGAGGAGGGCGACTCGAAGGCGCACACCTTCCACTGGGTACGCAACCTGGCCGCGCTCGGGACGGTGGACACCTCGGTCACCGCCGACTATCCGCTGTCGGCCGCGTTCGTCAAGAACGGCGCGCGGACGTATGTCGCGTCCAACCCCGGCAGCGCGGCGGTCACCGTGCGCTTCTCCAACGGTACGACCGTGGCGGTGCCGGCCGGCCGCACCGTGGCGTCCGGGGCGCTGAACTGGAGCGGCGGCAGCGCGGCCGGCGGGACGAACCCGACACCCGGCCCGACGCCGACCTCCGTGCCGACGCCGACCGGGTCGCCCACGCCGTCGCCCACGGTCTCGCCGACCCGCTCGCCCACCCCGTCGCCGACGACCGGCCCGCCGGGCCTGGCGGTTGCGGTCCGGTACCCGCAGACCGGCGGTGCCCTGTCGGGTACCACCGCGGCGGCGGGAACGGCGACGGTCGCGGCCGCCGGCGGCACGGTCCATGACGGCACCCCGACCAACCCGCTGGTGTACACCGCGACCGGGCTCACCATGGCGTACGGCGGCGGAGCCACCGCCTTCGACCTGTACGTCGACGCCGGTTCGGGGGTCGGCAACGCGACGCAGGTCCGCGTCTCCTACGACCTGACCGGCGACGGGGTCGTCGACCGGGTCGAGACGTACCGGTACTTCGCCACCGACCCGGTCGCCGGGTACGAGCACTACACCCAGGCCGCACAGCTGCTGTCGTCGTCGGGTGCGCTGGGCAACCTCACCAACGGCCAGGTACGGGTCGAGGTGTGGAGCGCCATCGGCACCGCACCGACGACGCTCGGTACCGGTAACCAATCGGTGATTCGGCTGCCGTACAGCTGACACCCCAACGAACCCGGACGGCCCGTCACGTCGTGGCGGGCCGTCGGCGTTGCCGGGCGTCTCAGCTCTGGCGACGACGCCAGAGCAGGATGCCGCCCATGGCCACGATCGCGAGGGCCACCAGACCGCCGATCGTGATCGGTACCATCGGGCTGGCGCTGGTGTTCGCCGCGGCCACCGTCACCGCGCCGGTCGACCCGGCCGGTGTCGCGGCGTCGGTCGGCGACAGGGTGGGCAGGGGCGGCTGGGCCGGCGGCGATCCGCCGTCAACGCCGGCTGCCGCGGCATCCGCGGTCTTCGACGGCGTGGTGGCCGCGGCGGTGAACACCGCGTCCGAGCACGAGTAGTACGTGTCCGGGTTGGTCTGCCAGATGGTGAGGATGATCTGCCGGCCGGTCCGGCCCACCGGCAGCCGCCCGGACATCCGGTACGCGCCGCCGGTGACCGGCGGGTTCGCCGCGGTCAGAAACGGCGTGGGTTCCACGTCCGACCAGGTCAACGGCTGGGTCGGGTGGTAGGAGTCGTTCGTCACGTACATCCGGAAGGTGCCTGGATGCTGGATCGTCGTCCGGTACGAGAACTTGAAGGTGGCCCCGGCTGTCACCCTCGTCGCCGGCCAGTCGGCACGCGGCAGGTCGAGCCCCCGGTACGCGGCCAGGCCACCGCTGCACAGCCTGCCGTCGGGGATGAGCTGCCGGTCCCGGCCGTTGATGTTCGCCACCCGCAGGTTGTCCCAGGCGACGAGGGCCTGCGCGCTCAGCGCGATCGCCGCCGTACATGCCGCCGACGACCGGGTGCTCTGGCTGCCCAACGGGCTGCACGCGAAGGTCCGGCTGACCGGATTGTCCGGCGCGCCGTGGGCCTGCGCGGGCGCTCCGCCGATCAGTTGGAATGCGCCGACGGACAGTAGCGACGCGACCACGGCCGCGGCGCGGGCGATCGGGTGTGTCGCGGTCGGGCGTCGTGGGCTCATCGGGGCGGGTCTCCTTCGACAGGTCCTTCTACTCGTTACACGCTGTCGATCTTCATCGCGTTCACCGGCGGGAGGTCTGGACCCCCCTTCGGACCGTCGGATTCTGCTGGCGGCGGGGTGGCCGACGCGAGCGGGACGAGGCATCGAAACGAGGCATTGGCCGCGTATCGGCAACGCGGACTAGGGGTGAACCCTGTCCCGCCCCGGCGTGGCGGTTGGGGGTTTGCCGGGGCGAATCCCGGATGTTCGTCGACGCGGGCGTCCATACGATCGTGACATCGTCGATCCCAGTCCCCGGAAGGACGTCCAGAATGGACAAGAGGCCGCTCACCGTACGCCTGGCGCGCTGGAGTGCCACTCATCCCTGGCGGGCCATTGCCGGCTGGGTCGTGTTCGTGGCGCTGTGCTTCGCGCTCGGTAACGCCGTCGGCCTGCACCCGACCACCGACGCCGACGAGGCGATCGGGGAGGCCGGTCGGGCCGGTCTGATCGCCGACCAGGCGAAGTTCCACGACCAGGCGACCGAGAATGTCCTCATCACGGCCAGGTCCGGGGCACTCGACACCGCCGCCGCCACCTCGGCGGCCGACGACGCGATCGCCCGGATGCGCGCCCGCAGTGACGTGACCAAGGTCGACGGCCCCGTCCCGGCGAAGAACGGGCAGGCCCTGCTCGTCACCGTCACCATGGCCGGTGACGCCGACACCGCGTCCGACCGGGTCCAGCCGCTGCGTGAGGTCACCGCCGCGGTCGCCGGAGACCACCAGACGGTACGGGTGGAGGAGACCGGCGGCCCGTCGATCGACAAGGCGTTGACCGACACGATCGGCAACGACTTCCGAAAGGCGGAGCTGCTCAGCCTGCCGGCCACGCTACTCATCCTGCTGGTCGCGTTCGGCGCCCTGATCGCGGCCGGCGTACCGGTCGTCCTCGCCATCACGTCCGTCATCGGCGCGCTCGGCCTGTCCAACCTGGCGTCGCATCTGGTACCCGGTACCGACACCACGAGCAGCGTGATCCTGCTGATCGGGATGGCCGTCGGGGTCGACTACTCGCTGTTCTACCTGCGTCGCGAACGGGAGGAACGGGCTCGCGGCCGCACCCACCTCGACGCCGTCGAGATCGCCGCCGAGACGTCCGGCCGGGCCGTGGTGGTCTCCGGTATCGCGGTGATCATCGCTCTGCTCGGGCTGTTCCTGGCCGGCGACGCGGTCTTCTCCTCGCTCGCCACCGGTTCGATCATGGTGGTGCTGGTGGCGGTGATCGGGTCGCTGACGGTACTGCCGGCGATCCTCGCCAAGCTCGGCCGCTGGGTCGACCGGCTACGTATCCCGGTACTGTGGCGGCTCACCAGCCGCCGCGGCGAACCACGGCTGTGGCCGGCGATCCTGCGACCGGCGCTGCGGGCCCCGCGCGCGACCCTGCTCGTCTCGGTCATCGCGCTGCTCGCCCTGGCCGCCCCGGCGCTCAGCATGAAGCTGAAGTTCCCCGGCAGCGAGGACCTGCCCCGCACCACCGCGCCGATGCAGGCGTACGACCGGCTGACGGCGGCCTTCCCCAGTACCGGTACCACCCACCTGATCGCGGTCAAGGCACCGGCCGGTTCGGCCGCCGCCGTGCGCGCGGCCATGTCGGACCTGGCGTCGCGGGCCGGACGGGACAAGCTGTTCGCCGTCGACGACCGATTGGAGATCCGCACCTCCGCGGACGGCCGGATCACCACGATGGAGCTGCCGGTACCGTTCTCGGGCCGCAGCCCCGAGGCGACCCGCTCGCTCGAGCTGATCCGCACGGATCTCGCGCCCGCCACGATCGGCACGGTGCCCGATGCGGACTACGCGGTCGGCGGCTTCGTCGCGGCCAGCGTCGACTACGCCCACCACATCAGGAAGAAGCTGCCGATCGTCATCGGCTTCGTGCTGCTGCTGACGTTCCTGGTGATGGCGTACACATTCCGCTCGCTCGTCGTCGCGGCCACCGCGATCGGCCTGAACCTGCTGTCCGCCGGCGCCGCCTACGGTCTGCTCACCCTGATCTTCCAGGGCAACTGGGCCGAGGGGATCTTCGGCTTCCGCAGCATGGACGCGATCGTCTCCTGGCTACCGCTGTTCCTGTTCGTCATCCTTTTTGGACTGTCCATGGACTACCACGTGTTCGTGGTCAGCCGGATCCGCGAAGCGGCCCGCAACGGGATGTCCACCCGGGACGCGGTGGCGCACGGAATCACCACCTCGGCCGGCACGGTCACCAGCGCGGCACTCGTCATGGTCGCGGTGTTCAGCATCTTCGCCACGCTGAGCACCATCGACATGAAGCAGCTCGGTATCGGCCTGGCCGCGGCGATCCTGCTGGACGCGACGATCATCCGCGCGGTGGTCCTGCCGTCGTTGATGACGATGCTGGGCCGGGCCAACTGGTGGGCGCCCCGGTTCATGCGAGGCGCCGACGGAGCAGACCGACCGGCCCCGGCCGCCGAGGCCGGTCAGCCGGAACTCTCGCCGGTCGGCTGATACCGGTTGGTTGATGGCGATCGGCATCATCGATCGCAGCGGGGTGGGAGCGCCACGGGGGCGCTCCCACCTTGCCGGACCAGGCGCGTCAGCGCGATCCGGTTGCGGTTGGCTTCTTCTTCACCGCGGCCGGCGTGGCGATCTGCGGGCGCGCGTCGACCAGCCCGAACGCCGATGCCTTCACGCCGGGGAACACGCCGGCGAGGTCGGTGACACCGCAGCGCCGCTGGAGTATCTCGCCGATCACGGCGCGGTAGTCGGTGGTGGCGGCGAGGTCACCGGCGACCAGCCGGTTGGCGGCCAGCCCGGGCCAGTCTCCGTACACCTTGTTCCCCCGCACCGCGCCGCCGAGCAGCAGCATCGCGTTGCCGTTGCCGTGGTCGGCACCCATGGACCCGTTCTCGTGTACCCGGCGGCCGAACTCGCTCATCGTCAGCACCGTCACGTTCGACATGCCCGTCTGTCCCAGGTCGGTGGCGAAGGCCGACAGCGCCGCGGCCAGGTCGGCCAGGTGGTCGTACATCCGTTGACCCGCGACCGCGGTACCGAGTCCCTGGTGCATGTCCCAGTCGCCGAAGTCGACGTAGGCCGCCATCAGCCCCACGTCGCCCTTCGTCAGCCGGGCCACGTCACGCATCGCCTTACCCAGCGCGGTTTCCGGGTAGACCGCACCGTTGGCCGGCACGTACCCGGTCGCGGACAGCGCCGTCGTCGTGGTCACCGCGTCGCTGACCGCCCGTGCCGGCGCGGCCATCATCGCCGGTGCGTTCGTGTACAGGTCGCGCAGCGCAGCCGCCATCCGGGTGTCGGGCGAGTCACCCGACAGCTTGAACGCGTCGATCGAGTTCAGGCTGAGGTCCGGGGCCGGCCCGCTCAGTGCCCGTGACGGCAGCGGACGGCCGACCGATACACCGCTGAACGAACCGGTGGCGCCGAGCAGCCCGAGGGTACGGTCCAGCCACCCGGTCCGCAGGGAGGTACCGGGCGCGGCCCGCTCCAACTCCTCCATCGCCTGGAAGTGCGACCTGGACGGGTTCGGCTGGCCGACCGCGTGGATCGCGGCGAGGTTCCCGGCCTGCCACAGCTCGCGCAGCGGGGCGAGCGCGGGGTGCAGCCCGAACATGCTGTCGCCCGCGATCAGGCGCTCCTTCGGTACGCCGATCGTCGGCCGGGCGCGGTAGTAGTCGGGGTCGCCGGCCGGTACCACGGCCGACAGCCCGTCGAACCCACCGCGAAGCGACAGTACGACAAGGGTGTCCCCCGCGTACGGGGTCGCCGCGAACGCCAGCCGGGTGGCCAGGCCCTCGCCGCTCAGGCTGGCCAACGCGCCACCGGCGCCGACGGCGAGCGCGCGGCCCAGTACGCCGCGTCGGGACAGGCTGGGCGGCTGCGCGCAGCCGCAATCGGAGGTGTTCTTCGCCATCATCATCACCGCACCGAGAAGTAGGGAGAATCCAGGACCAGGGCCACCAGGTAGCCGAACTTTCCGTTGAGCGCGTTGTCGGTCGGCTTGAGCGCGGTCGTGGCCGCCTTGCCCAGAAACGACAGCAGCGCCGCGGTGTGTTCGGGGCGCAACCGCATGCCGACGAGCTGCAGCGCCACCGCGTCGACCAGACCGCCGTACGTGGTGGGCAGCGTCGGCAGCAGGTACCGCACCATGGACTCGGGGCGCCCCAACTGCTTCGGGTACCAGTTCGCCGCGATGTTGAGATGTGCGTTCCAGCGCACCAGGTACCCGGTGGTGGAGGCCCACAACGCCGCCACGTCCGGGTAGCCGTCGGGGGTACCCCAGCGCATCGGCGCGTGTCCGGCCGACTGCAGCGTCCACTCCAGTGCGCGGATCGCCTCGGTACCGGCGGGGTTACCACCGGCCGCGTCGATCGGTTCCGGCGTGATGCCCAGCACCCGCAGCGTCGCGACCAGATCCTCCATCGGCGTACGCACCTTGGCGCCGATCGAGGCGGCGAACTCCGGCGAGGTGAACAGTGCCCGCAGCACCGGGGCGACGGCCGAACCGGCGGTCAGGTACACCTGCGCCAACCGGCTGATCAAGGCCGCCGGCGGATCGTCGGAGACGAACCGTACGCACAGCTTGCGGGCGATGCGGGCGGCCGTCGCCGGGTGCATCGCCAGGTAGTCCAGCAGCGCGGAGACCGCGGCCTCGCCACCCGCGGCCGTTGCGTTCGGATGGCTGAAACCCAACACGGTGACCGGGCCGACGGCGTGCTGGTTCGCGTCGTACCGGTACTGTCCGGTCTTGCGGTCGACGGTCATGCCGGTGAGCAGCCGGGCCGCCTGCGCCACATCGGCCTCGGTGTACACCATGCCGACGGTGTGCAGCTCCAGCAGTTCACGACCGTAGTTCTCGTTCGGGTTGGCCTTCGTCGACGACCGGTTGTCGAGGTACGACAGCATGGCCGGGCTGAACGCACTCCCCTTGAGCAGGTCGACGAAGCGGCCGAGCGCCGACGCCCGGATCATCCGGTCGTAGGTGTGCCGGTTGTCCCAGACGTCACTGGACGGCGTGGTGACGTTGAGGTGATTCGACCAGAAGTCGACCATCACCTCCAGCAGTTGGCGGTTGCTCCACGTGGCGCGGGCCACGGCGGCCCGAGCCAAATCCTGCATGACGCCGAACGCGCCGACCGGCAACCGGCCGGCGGTGACCTCGGCGCGGACCCCGGCTATGTCCAGATTGAGGAGCGGAAAGCGGGTGAGGAAGGAGTCGCAGACCGCGTCGTCGATGGTGGCCGGCTGCAGCTGGCGATCCAGCCACGCGACGGCACCCAGGCCGCGAAGTTCGGCCTCGGACTGTGGAGTCGCGCCGTACGTGGCGCGGCGCAACAGGTGCCGAAGGGGATCGGTCGAGGTAAAGGCCGCGACATCCGCGGTGGCGGCGGATGCGGTGGTGGCCGGTAGGGCGACGCCGGCAGCGATCCCGACCGCACCCATGACGGTGCCGGCGGCACCCCCCTTGAGCAGGCGGCGGCGATCCGGACCGGATCTTGCGGAGTCGAACGGCATACCCCGCTAATCGACGCCGGCCTCCCCGGGCTGAACCGCAGACCCCAGTGACAATGGCGCGGCAACCGGACCGCTCCGCCCGGCGTCGGCCGCGCCGCGGCGGCGCGTCGGGTACCCGGTCAAGTTTGGGTGCGGGTCAGCAGAAAGACCCGTACGTGTGACAGCCGACGGACCTCGCTTCGGGCGAACTCCCAGCGCAGCAACGCGGCGATCGGCGCCGGCGCACCGGTGTACGGGTCGGCCGACGCGTCGTTCGTGGTGATCAGCCAGATCCGCCGGGTGTCGCCCACACAGATGGCCGGTTGCCGGCACTCCGCCACACCGTAGCTGCCGAGTTCCTGCGAGGTCCGGGCCAGGAACACGTCACGCGGTTTCGGTACCACCGCACGCATCTCGTACGAGAACGCCCGGCGACCGTTGCGGAACGTGCCGGTGTAGGCGATTCCGTCGCCCGGGCGCAGCCCGGCCGTGACGACCACGGCGGCTGCCCGGAAGTCCGGTTCCCCGTTCACCGGGCTACGGCGGGCCGCGACCTGTCCCGGCAGGCCGAGATAGCCGACCGCCCCGATGATGATCAACATACTGGACACTGTTATCCAGCCCGGTGGGCGCCACCGCAGCGATCGGAGCAGGTTGCCCGGCGCGGCCGCCGCCAGCAGCGTCCAGGCGGGGAGCGTGAACAGCAGGTACCGGTGCAGAAAGAGGTGCAGCACCGGGAACGTCAGATAGCAGAAGACCGGTGGCACCACGGCCCAGGTCACCAGTACCGTCATCGCCCGGCGATCCGACGACAGCCACAGCGCCGCCACGCTCACCGCCGCCGCCCCGACCACGATCGCGGCGACCACCGACGAGCCGAACACCGCGGCCGGCAACTGGCGCAGCACCCGGCCGTCCGCCTTGATCCAGTCGATGGCGCTCGACTCCTCCGAACCCTTCGCCGCCAACGGCAGGACGACCGTCACCGTACCGGCGACCGCCGCCGACCACCGCAGGAGACGAAAGTCGCTTCTGGTACGCAGCGCCAGCCATACCACGACACCGTGGGCGAACATGATCGTCAGGGCCACGAAGTGGGCCAGACCGACCAGGGTCAGACAGCAGCCGTAGCACGCCCACCGCGTCCACGACGGTTCGTCGAGCGCGCGCAGCAGGAGCAGCGTCGCCAGCGCGGCGGCGGCGATCGCGAAGGCGTACGGCCGGGCCTCCTCGCCGTACCGGGACACCGCCGGCAGGCAGCCGAACAGCAGCCCGGCGCCGATTCCG
>JAVHWE010000455.1:0-8843 GCA_032160285.1 Micromonosporaceae bacterium
GAGCACTCGCTCGGTGACGGGCTCATCGAGAACCGGCCGACAACCCTCGGCGTTCGCGCGCTGTACCTGGCCAGCGAACGGCTCGGCGACGTGACGATCGCGGTCTCCGGCGCTGTGGAGCGGCGGCTGCGCCGGTGGGGCGTCCCGCGGCGGCGGATCAGGGTGATACCCAACGGCATCGATTCGGATGAGTTCCGCTACGACGCCCGGCTGCGCCGGGCGGGGCGGCAGCGGCTGGGCATCGCCGCGGACGCGTACGTCGTCGGCGGCGTCGGCCGGCTGACCCCGACCAAGCGCTTCGACGTGCTGATCCGGGCCGTCCGGGAACTTCCGCAGACCACCCTGCTGCTGGTGGGCGACGGTCCGGCGCGGGCCACGCTGGAACAGGTCGCCGACCGGCAGGGTGTCGCCGACCGGGTGGTGTTCGCCGGCGGCGCGGCGCACGTACCGGAGATGTTGTCCACCATGGACGTGTTCGCCTCGCCGTCCGAGCAGGAGACGTTCGGCCTGGCCGTGATCGAGGCGCTGGCGTCGGGCCTGCCCACGCTGTACGCCGCGTGTCCGCCGCTGGAGGAACTGGCGGCGGATCGCCCCGCGGTGGCGGGCGCCCGGCGGCTGTCGCGCACCCCGCAGGCGCTGCCCCGCGCCCTGCGTACCGAACTGACCAGGCTCGACGAACGCGATGGCGCCCGGCTGCCGGTACCGCCGGTCGTCGCCCGATACGACATCGCCCGGGGTGCCGCCGCCGTCGGCCGGCTCTACGAGCGTCTCGCCCGCGGCGACCGGCGCACCCGGTCGCCCCTCCAGCAGCCAGTCGAGAGCGAAGGATCACGACGTTGACCTCACCGGAGATGCTTCGACGCCTGGTGCGGCAGTTCGGCCTGCTGTTCCTGCTGGCCCTGATCGGTGGGGTCGCCGGCGCCGTCTACGGCGCGGTGAAGACACCGGCCTATACGGCCAAGGCGTACGTGGTGGCGGTCGGTGAACCCGGCGAGTCCATCACGGCACTCAACTTCGCCCAGGCCTACGGTCGGATCGCGACCAGCGGGCCGGTCGTCGACAAGGCCGCCGCGGCGCTGGGCGCGGACCGAACCGGCCTGCGCCAGGTGACCGCCTCGACCTCGCCGGACGCACCGGTGATCGAGATCGTCGCCACCGGCCCGGGCGCGAAGCACACCGCGGCGGTGGCCAACGCGATGGCGGACGCCCTGGTCGCGTACGGCAGCGCCCGGCGCACCGAGACCCGCGTGGGCCTGGCGGTGCTCGCCGCGGCGGCGACGCCGAAAGCACCGACCTCGCCGAAGCCGCCGCTGGAATTGGCCGTGGGCGCCGCCGGGGGCCTGCTGATCGGCGGGCTCGCGGTACTGGCCGGGGTGGGCCGGTCCACCGCCGCGCAGCGAAGCACCATGACGGGCAAGGACGCGACACGCAGAACCGCCGACGGTCCGGCACCCTACGAGGTGGCCGCGTTCGACGGGCCCGCACCGGCGGCGGCCGGTACCAGCGCGTACCCGGATCCGCCGTCGATCACCGACAACCCGTCGAAGGCCATTGCCGCGTACAGCGCGCCCAGCTTCTTCCAGCCCGTACGCCGGTACCCCGCGTCGTCCGGCGGCGACGCGGTGGTTGCCGACCGGGTGGTCGGTGGGGCGGTGAAGCGCGACGCGGTGGTTGCCGACCGGCTCGTCGGTGGGGCGGTGAAGCGCGACGCGGCGATCGATGACGCCGTGGCCGGTGAGGCGGTGGACGGCGGCCGGGTTGGCCGCGACCCGGTGGACGGCGACCCGGTTGACGGCAACGCGGTGGCTGATGCCGTGGCACGCGACGCGGTGGTTGGGGTCGCGGTGGTTGGGGACGAGCCCACGGCGGTACCCGAGGTCGGGGTCGCGCGGATCGTCGGCCGGGCCGTGGTGTACCGGGCGTCCGGCCGATGAGTGCCCCGACGACGCCGACCACCGGCGAAGCGACCGTGAGCCGACCGGCCCCGCACAGGTCCGTGCCGACCCCGTTGTGGTCGGCCGACGTTCGCACCGACGATGATTGCCTGGCCGACCTCGGTACCGACTGGGACGACCTGTTCGCGCGCTGCTCGACGGCGACCCCGTTCCAGTCGTACGCCTGGCTCGCCTCCTGGTGGCGGACCTACGGCCGGCCGGGTCGGCTCCGGCTGGTCCTGGTGCGGTACGCCGGCCGGCTGGTGGCGGCCGCGCCGTTGATGCTGGTCCACCGGGGTGCAGTCGCGGTCCTCACCCCGATCGGCGGTGACCTGTCCGATTTCGCCGACGTACTTGTCGACGACACCACGACGGAGGCCGGCACCCCGACGGAGGACGGCCAACCGAAGGAGATCGTCGTCGAGGCGGTCCGGATTCTGGCGGAGACGTTGATCCTCACGCCAGGCTGGCAGGCGGTCGACGTCGCCGAGACCCGCCCCGACGCCACGGTCGGCCGGCTGCTGGCCGTCTGGCCGGGGCCGCACCGGGCGTTGCCGGGCTCGCCGTGCCTGGAGCTGCCGGCGCGCCCGATCGACGAGCTGGTCGCGGACCTGCCGACCCACACCCGCAAGACGGTGCGTCGTCGGCTCAACCAGCTCCGCCGGCTCGACCTCGACACCCGTACGGTGTCCGCGGACGACATCGACCGGGCGGTGGCGGACCTGCTGCGGCTGCACACCGTGCAGTGGCGGGGCCGCGGCATCAACCCCGAACACGCGCGGCCGGAGTTCGCCCGCCACCTGTCCGGGGCGGTCGCTCCGATGACGGTGGCCGGTCAGGCGGCCCTGATCGAGTACCGGATCTCCGGCCGGCTGATGGCGTCATCGCTTGTCATCGTCGGGCGGGACATGGTCGGCGGGTACCTTTACGGCGCCGACCCGGCCCTGCGGGAGGTGGCCGACGTGACCACGATGCTGCTGGTCGACACGCTGGCGATGGCGCACCGGTCGGGCCGTCCGACGATGAGCATGCTGCGCGGCGCGGAGTCGCACAAGCTGCGCTGGCGGCCGGCGGAGGCGGTGAACCGGCGGCTGCTGCTGGGCCGCCCCGGCAGCCCGCGCGGGCTGGCGTACCTGGCCGGTGTGCGCACCGGCCGCGCGGCGGTACGGGCCGCGAAGAAGCGCCTGCCGTGGCTGGTCACCGCCCGCGCCGCCGCCCGTCGGGCTGTCCACACAACCGCCCGGCCGGCCGGCCGCGACGAGTCCCGATGAGTCTCAACGTCCTGCACGTGGCGCAGCCCCGCGACGGCGGGGTCGCCGGCTATGTGCTCGCGGCCTGCCTCGACCAGCTTGCCCGCGGCTGGGACGTCGCGGTCGCCTGCCCGGACGACGGCCGGCTCGCCGCCGATCTCGCCCGGGCGGGGGTACCGCGCCTGAGCTGGCCGGCGCAGCGGTCCCCCGGGCCGGGGTCGGCCACAGAGACGCTGCGGCTACGGGCGCTGATCGCGGCGCGGCGGCCGCGGGTCGTCCACCTGCACGCGGCCAAGGCGGGCCTGGCCGGCCGGCTGGTGGCGGGCCGGCGGGTGCCGGTCATGTTCCAGCCCCACGGCTGGTCGTGGCTGGCGGTCAACGGCGTGATGCTGTCCGCGACGCTGGCGTGGGAGCGGATCGCCGCGCGGCGGACCGGACTGTTCGTCTGTGTCGGCGACGCCGAGGCCGACCAGGGGCGTCGCCAGGGCGTCCGGGGACGGTACGCGGTGGTCCGTAACGGCGTGGACCTGTACCGGTTCCGCCCGGCCGGCGACGGTGCGCGCGCCGCCGCGCGGGCCGGGCTGGGCGTGCCGGCCGACGCGCCGCTCGCGGTGTGCGTCGGGCGGGTCACCCGGCAGAAGGGCCAGGATGTCCTGCTGGCGGCGTGGCCGCGGATCAGGTCGCGCTGCCCCGGTGCCCGGCTGGCCCTGGTCGGCGACGGCGACCTGCTGGCGAGCTTGCGGGCCACCGTACGGGCGATGCCGGCCGCCGGCGTGCGGTGGGTCGGCGCGGTCGACGACGTTCGCGGGTGGCTGGCCGCGGCCGATGTGGTCGTGCTGCCGTCGCGGTGGGAGGGGCTGTCGCTGACCGTCCTCGAGGCGTTCGCCGCCGGCCGCGGTGTGGTCGCCAGCGATGTGCCGGGCCTCGCCGATGTGTTCGCCCCCGGCGTGGGTGTACTGGTGGCACCGGACGACCCGGCCGCGCTCGCCGACGCCGTGGCGCGACGACTCCGATCCGAGCGGCTGGCCCGCGCCGAGGGGGCCGCGGCGGCCCGTCACGCCGTCCGGTTCGATCTGCGTATCACCTACGACCGGCTGGCCGCGGCGACCCTCGACCTGATTGATCGCCATTCACCGTCCCGGGCGTCGACGCAGGTACGGACCGCGCGGGTGCCGGACGTGGCGGTGGCGGACGCGGCTGGGGTCGAGGCGGCAGATCGGCGCGGCGGGCCGCTCCGGCCGGCCACGGACCGGCTACCCCGGCAGCGCCAGCCGAATAAGGCTCAACCGAACGTGCGCCAACCTGACGCGCGCCAAACCGACGCGCGCCACACCGACGAGCGTCAAACGGACGGCCGTGGCCCCGACGAGCGGCAGCCGGTCGGTCGCCGATCCGGCCGGTACCGGCCCAGCGGGCACCGGCAAACCACCGACAGGATCGTTGATCAGGCATGAAGATGGTGACACGGACGGGTACGGCCGACGGTATCGATCTCGCCGATCCGGCCTTCTGGGAACGCCCGCAATCCGACCGGCTGGCGGCCTTCGCGCGGCTGCGTCAGCTCGACTTCCCGGCGTACTTCACCGAGGGCCGGGGCGGCTTCCACGCCCTGGTCTCCCACCGCGACGTGGTCGAGGCCAACCGCAACGCCGCCGTGTTCACCAGCGGGGCGGGCGTCACGACGCCGCGTCCGCCGCGGTGGGTACGGTTCGCGTTCGGCGACTCGATGGTCAACCTGGACGACCCCGATCACGCCCGACTACGGGCGATCGTCGCGAAGGCGTTCACGCCGCGGGTGGTGGCCAGGATCGCCGAGGACGTCCGGCACACGGCGGCGGAGGTCGTCGACGAGGTGGTACGCCGCGGTCCGGACGACTTCGTCACCGAGGTGGCGGCGCAGCTGCCGTTCCGGGTCATCTGCACCATGATGGGCATCCCGCACGAGTATCGCCGGGAGGTCCTCGACCAGGTCAACCACACGACGGGCCGGGACGGTCGGCGACGGTTGCCGGTACCCGGGCGGAGCCTGATCGCCCTCGCGCGGCTGCACCGCGTCGTCGGCCGGGTGGGGCGCGAGCGGCGCCGCCGACCGACCGACGACCTGATCTCGGCGCTGGTGACGGCCGACGCCGACGGCCGCCGGTTGACCGGCCGTGAACTGGGCTCGTTCTTTTCGCTGCTGCTGGTGGCGGGCGTGGAAACGACCCGGAACACGATCGCGCACGGTCTGCGGCTGCTGACCCACCACCCGGAACAGCGGGCCCTGCTGTACGCCGACTTCGACGCCCACATCGGCGGGTTCGTGGAGGAGGTGGTGCGGTACGCGTCACCGATCATCCAGTTCCGCCGCACCGTCGCCCGCGACCACACGCTCAACGGCACGCCGCTGCGGACCGGCGACGAGGTGGTCCTGTTCTACGCGGCCGCCAACCGCGACGAGACGGTGTTCACCAATCCGGACACGTTCGACCTCACCCGTACCCCGAATCCGCACGTCGGGTTCGGGGGCGGCGGGCCGCACTTCTGCCTGGGTACCGCGCTGGCCCGGCAGGAGATCACGGTGCTCTTCCGAGAGCTGTGCACCCGCCTGCCCGAGATCCGTTGCGTCGGCGAGCCGGAACTGGTCGCCTCCAACTTCGACAACCGCGTGGCCCGGATGCGGTTCACCTTCTGACGTCCCTTACCGATGCTGGACAGGATCCCCTCTCATGACCGACCTACGCCGCGCCGCCGCCCTGCTCACCGCCCTGCTGTGCCTGCCGCTCGCCACCGCCTGCACCGGCGGCGGCGCGGCCGGCAATCGTGGCGCCACCGGCCGGTCATCCGGCGCACCCCCGAAGCCGGGTCTCAACGCGCCCGCGGATGACGCGCCCCCGCTGCCGGCCGGTCAGTCCGGTGGTTGGGACCTCGTCTTCAGCGATGAGTTCGACACCACCACGCTCGACCCCGGCCGGTGGGCGGACCGGTCGACGGCGGAGCCCGACGGCGGCCACGGCAACACCGGCAACCAGCAGCTCGAATGGAACCAGGCGGCCAACTGCCGGGTATCCGGCGGGGAGCTGGAGATGATCGCCCGGCGGGAGCCGTTCACGTCGCCGTCGGGCCACCACTACGACTGGACGTCCTGCCTGATCACCAGCACGCCGTCGCACAGCTTCCGGTACGGGTACCTGGAGGAGCGCTCGATCCTGCCCGCGCCCCGGGGATTCTGGCCGGCGTTCTGGACCTGGCAGGCGCGCGGGGTCGACCGGCATGCCGAGACCGACGTGTACGAGTTCTACTCCGACAACCACGGCAAGCTCTACGGCACCCAGTACGCACAGGGTCAGGGCCGGTGCGACTGGCACCCGCCGTTCGACCCGACGACGGACTGGCACACGTACGGCGTGGCGATCGAACCGTCCGGTACGACCTGGTACGTCGACGGGGCGCAGACCTGTCACACCGACGCCACCTCGGATGCGAACACCAACATCATCTCGAACCTGGCGGTGTACTCGAAGATCCCGCCGGAGGAGTCGACGACCAGCGCGACGAAGCGGGTCGACTACATCCGGGCCTGGAAGTCCCGGGCCGCGGGGTGATCTGCTCGGGCCACCGCCGGTTCGGGGCCCACCGCCGGCGGAGCGGGTCAGCGCAGCCAGCCGTCCTTGCGCGCGATGCGGATCGCGTCGATCCGGTTGCGGGCACCGGTCTTCATGATGACCGACGACAGGTGGTTGCGGACCGTGCCGAGCGACAGGTACAGCCGGCGGGCGATGTCGTCCACCGACTCGCCCTCGGCGGCCAACCCGAGCACCTCCAGCTCGCGGGTACTGACCGACTTCTCCGTGCCGAGCGACGCGGCCTCGAGCCGCGGGTGGACCACCCGTTCGCCCCGGGCCACCCGCCGGATCGCCTCGGCCAGCAGCGCGATCGGGGCGTCCTTGACCACGAAGCTCAGGCCGCGGGCCCGCCGTCGCGGCGGAAGCATGCCGCGTTTGCTGGGGTCGGACAGGATGAGAACCGCGCAGGCCGGGTTGCGGGCGTTCAATTCACCCACCAGGGGAAGCACCTGGCTGACCATGTAATCGGTGTTGATCACTACCACGTCCGGTGACAGAGTCGATGCGCGCGGCGGCACGTCGTCGTTGAAGTCGAGGTCGCCGACGATCGTGAGGTCATGCTCGCGGTTGAGCAAAATGGCCAGCCCACCACGCATCAGTCGGATGTCCTCGACGAGCAGGACTCGGATCACCGGCACCCCCGGGGCGAGACGTGGACCTCCGTACCGAGCGTTACGAAAGGTAATCCCCGCGAGCGGGTGACCGGCCTGGCCGGCTCACCCGCTGGCCCACGGTAGCTCACCACGGCCGCGGTTGACAGGGCGGCGACCTCGGCAGGGTGCACGGTGGAGTGGCCTGACCTGGTGCCGCCGCCCGGCCGTCGGGTGATCGACCCGAGTGTCCGATGCGGCCGTGCCCGACCGGCGTCACCGGCTGACCGAACTCAGGTCCGGCTACCCGTTACCCGTCGTGAACCCCGTCAGGCCGGCACCATGCCGCGTCGTCCGGCCACGATCGCGGTCAGACCGGCGGTGGGCGAGTTGTCGACGGTGGGTGGGGTGGGGGCGGCAAAATCGGTTGTGGCGGGCGGGGGGCCTGGCGCAGGGTACGGGCCGGGTGGGCCAGCGGCTGTCCGTGACGTGCGCGCGGATTGTCGGTGCCACCTGCGACGCTCTGCACCAACGCGGACCCGGGCACGGTGGGTCGCGACCGACGGACGGGACGGAACAGCGATGACGTATGCGATCCAGGCCGAAGGCCTGGTCAAGCGCTTCGGCAAGACGACCGCGCTGGCCGGCGTCGACCTGGCGGTGCGGTCGGGCACCGTGCTGGGCCTGCTCGGACCCAACGGCGCCGGCAAGACCACCGCGGTACGGGTGCTCGCCACGCTGCTGCGGCCGGACGCCGGGCGGGCCTCGGTCGGGGGGTTCGACGTGGTCCGCGACGCCAACCGGGTGCGCTCGCTGATCGGGCTGACCGGCCAGTACGCCGCGGTCGACGAGGACCTGACCGGGTACGAGAATCTGGTCCTGATCGCCCGGCTGCTCGAACTGCCCAGGCGGGACGCCCGCCGGCGCGCCACCGAGCTGCTCGACCGGTTCGACCTGGCCGAGGCCGCCCGACGCAGCGTGAAGACGTACTCCGGCGGCATGCGCCGGCGGCTCGACCTCGCGGCGAGCCTGGTCAACCGGCCCGACATCCTGTTCCTCGACGAGCCGACCACGGGTCTGGACCCACGCAGCCGGGGCGAGGTGTGGCAGATGGTCCGGGAGCTCGTCGCCGACGGGGCGACCGTGTTGCTCACCACGCAGTACATGGACGAGGCGGACCGGCTGGCCGGCGAGATCGCAGTGATCGACCATGGTCGCTTGATCGCCAGCGGTACCCCGTCGGAGTTGAAGGCGAAGGTGGGCGGCCAGACGCTGGACGTCCGACCGACGGACCCGGCCGATCTGGCGGCGGTGGCGGCGGTCATCGAGGCGGCGGGCGGCGTCGCCGCGGTACCGAAAGCCGACGATCCGGGCCTGCTGTCGGCGCCCGCCGACGACCCGGGCCTGCTGCCCGCGGTGGTCCGCGCGCTGGCCGAACGCGACCTCAGGGTGACCGAGCTCGCG
>JAVHWE010000497.1:0-4035 GCA_032160285.1 Micromonosporaceae bacterium
TGGCGTCCACCGGGGGGAGGTGATCCGGAATGCGCGACCTGCTGATCGACTGCGAGTGCGGCGACTGCTGCTGCCCCGACAACTGCTGCTGACCATTCAGCCGCTGACCACGCTGCGCCGCGGCGGCCGGACAAGCCGCCGCGGCTCACCAACCACGCTGGGCCGGTGGTCGCCGGGCCCAGAACAGCGAGTGGCCGCTGTCGCCCTCCGGGACGTACTCCTGTGCCATGATCTTCAGCCCGGCCTGGCGAAGCCACGTCCGGTAGGTGGCTGCGTCGGCGTGACTCCACCACATGGTGGCCGGACCGTCGAGCCAGTTGGCCGCGGTACCGGTCCACCGCTCGTGGCCGGCCGTGGCGAGCAGCCAGCCACCCGGGCGCAGCCAGCCGGCGATCCGGCCAAGCAGGCGCGGCTGCGCGGCGAGGGGCATGTGGATGAGCGCGTACAGGCAGACCACGGCGTCGAAGGCCGCCGACGGGAACGTGATCTCGGTAGCGTCCGCGCGGATGAAGGTGCCGGCGGGGACCAGGCCACGCGCCCGTTCGACCTGTACGTCGCTGATGTCCACGCCGGTGACCCGGTGACCGACGTTCGCGAGGTGGCGCGCCACCGGTACGCCACAGCCACAACCGAGATCCAGTACCGATGCGGCGTCCGGCAGGCGCGTGGTCAGGTCGGCGAGCCACGGCGCGTACCCGCCGTCGTCCGCGTCGTCGCGGCGGTAGGAGTAGGACAGCGCGTCATAACCTCGCCGGACCATGTCGCGTTCATCGCCGGTACCCACGTCGGGCCACGCTATGGCGCGTCGTCCGCGGATCGCTACTGTTTTGCGGGTGCGTACGGATGAGCTGGTGGCGGCGGACCGAGCCCACGTCTGGCACCCGTACGCGCCGATGCCGGGTACGGCCGCGCCGCTGGTCGTGGAGTCGGCGGCCGGGGTGCGGCTACGGCTGGCCGAGCCGTTCGAGGGCAACCACGAACTGATCGACGGGATGGCCTCGTGGTGGTCGGCGATCCACGGGTACCGCCATCCCGTGCTCGACGCGGCCGCCGCCGACCAGTTGGGCCGGATGAGCCATGTCATGTTCGGCGGCCTCACCCACGAACCGGCGGTACGCCTCGCCGTCCGCCTGGTGGAGATCACGCCCGAACCGCTGCGGCACGTGTTCTTCTGCGACTCCGGCTCGGTCGCGGTCGAGGTGGCGGTGAAGATGTGCCTGCAGTACTGGCGTTCGCTCGGCCGGCCCGGCAAGCATCGACTGCTAACGTGGCGCGGTGGGTACCACGGTGACACGTTCCACCCGATGTCGGTCTGCGACCCGGACGGCGGCATGCACAGCCTCTGGTCGGGTGTGCTGCCGACGCAGGTCTTCGCCCCGGCACCGCCGCCGGGATTCGACGCGGCCCCCGACGACGCGTACCGTCGCCAACTCGTCGACCTCGTCGAGCGTTACGCCGACGAGCTCGCGGCGGTCATCGTGGAGCCGGTCGCCCAGGGGGCTGGCGGCATGCGGTTCCACTCGCCCGGATACCTGCGGATCCTGCGCGAGGTCACCGCGGCGGCGGAGGTGCTGCTGATCTTCGACGAGATCGCTACCGGCTTCGGCCGTACCGGGGCGTTGTTCGCCGCCGACCATGCCGGCGTCAGTCCGGACGTCATGTGCCTCGGCAAGGCGCTGACCGGCGGGTACCTGTCGCTGGCCGCGACCCTGTGCACGGGCGCGGTGGCCGACGGCATCTCCGCCGGCGACGTCCCGGTTCTGGCGCACGGCCCCACGTTCATGGGCAACCCGCTGGCCTGCGCGGTCGCCGACGCCTCGCTCGGTGTCCTGCTCGACGGGGACTGGCACCGCGACGTGAAGCGGCTCGAGACCGGCCTGCGGACGGGCCTTACCGCCGCCACCGAGGTACCCGGGGTGGCGGATGTCCGGGTGCTCGGCGCAATCGGCGTGGTTCAACTCGACCATCCCGTGGATGTAGCGGCGGCGACCCGGGCGGCGGCGGGGTGCGGGGTCTGGCTGCGCCCGTTCCGGGACCTGATCTACACGATGCCGCCCTACCTCACCGACGACGCGGATCTGGCCCGCATCACGGACGCGATCGTAGCCGCGGCCCACCGCGGCTAGCTTTGCCCGCCCACGGGGTTGTCAGGCGCGGACGCCGGCGGCGAGGTCCGCGGTGAGGGTGCGCAGCGCGGCCACGCCCGAGGCCAGGTCTGGGGCGTCGAGCAGGCAGCCGACCAGCGCGCTGCCGACGATCACGCCGTCGGCGAACCCGGCGACCTCGGCGGCCTGGGCTCCGTCGCGTACCCCGAGACCGACGGCGACCGGGGTGGACGAGACCCGCCGCACCCGCTCGACCAGGGTCGGCGCCGCGTTCGATGTCTGCGCGCGGGCCCCGGTCACCCCCATCACGCTGGTGGCGTAGACGAAGCCGCGGCACGCGGCGGCCGTCATCGCGACCCGGTCGTCGGTCGACGACGGCGCGACCAGGAACACCCGGTCGAGCCCGTGCTCATCGGAGGCGGCGAGCCACTCGCCGGCCTCGTCCGGGATCAGGTCTGGTGTGATCAGGCCGGCCGCGCCGGCGTTCGCCAGGTCCCGGGCGAACGCGGGTACGCCATAGCGCTCGACCGGGTTCCAGTAGGTCATGACCAGGACCGGTACGCCGGTCTCGGCGACCGCGGTGACGGTACGCAGCACGTCCGCGACGCGTACCCCGCCGGCCAGCGCGGCCTCGGCGGCGCGTTGGATGACCGGCCCGTCCATCACCGGGTCCGAGTACGGGAAGCCGATCTCCACGACGTCGGCGCCGGCCTCGACCATGGCCAGGATCGCGGTGATCGCGCCGTCGACCGTCGGGAAGCCCGCGGGAAGGTACCCGACGAGGGCCGACCGGCCGGACGCCCGCGCCTTGTCGAACGCGACGGAAACGCTCGCACCGGAGCCGCTCACGCTGGAGCCGCTCACGACGGAGCCGCTCACGACGCGCCGTCCAGGACACCGAACCAGGTACCGGCGGTCTCCATGTCCTTGTCGCCGCGACCGGACAGGTTGATCAGGATCGTCGGCTTGCGTCCGAGCGTCGCGGTCAGGTCCGGCACGATCCGCATCGCACCGGCCAGCGCGTGCGCGCTCTCGATCGCCGGGATGATCCCCTCGGTACGGGTCAGCAGCCGGAACGCGGTCATCGCCTCGGCGTCGGTAACCGGCTCGTAGGTCGCGCGGCCGGTGTCGTGCAGCCAGGCGTGTTCGGGGCCGACCGCGGGGTAGTCCAGGCCGGCCGAGATCGAGTACGACTCGATGGTCTGACCGTCGGCGTCCTGCAACAGGTAGGTGCGCGCGCCGTGCAGCACACCGGTACCGCCGCCGGTGATGCTGGCCGCGTGCCGGCCGGTCGCCACCCCGTCGCCGCCGGCCTCGAACCCGTACAGCCGCACGTCGGTGTCGGGAATGAAAGCGTGGAAGATGCCGATCGCGTTGGACCCACCGCCCACGCAGGCCGCGACGGCGTCGGGCAGGCCGCCGGTCACGTCGAGGATCTGCTGGCGCGCCTCCACGCCGATACCGCGGACGAAGTCGCGGACCATCACCGGGAACGGGTGCGGCCCGGCGGCCGTGCCGAGCAGGTAGTGGGTGCCGTCGACGTTGGTCACCCAGTCCCGCAGCGCCTCGTTGATCGCGTCCTTGAGGGTCCGCGAGCCGGTGTACACGGGAATGACGGTCGCGCCGAGCAGCTCCATGCGCGCGACGTTGAGGGCCTGCCGGCGGGTGTCCTCCTCGCCCATGTAGACCACGCACTCGAGGTCGAGCAGGGCAGCGGCGGTCGCGCTCGCCACCCCGTGCTGGCCGGCCCCGGTCTCGGCAATGATCCGCTTCTTGCCCATCTGGCGGGTCAGCAGCGCCTGGCCGAGCGCATTGCGGATCTTGTGGGCGCCGGTGTGGTTGAGGTCCTCGCGCTTGAGGAAGATCCGGGCGCCCGCCACGGCGGACAGCCGGTCGGCGGAGTACAGCAGCGACGGGCAGCCGACGTAGT
>JAVHWE010000608.1:0-11417 GCA_032160285.1 Micromonosporaceae bacterium
CGCGCCGAACCGGGCCGCGTGGGCCTGCAACAGTCCCCGGTCGTCGGCGAGGATCGTGCGCCAGCCCGGGTACGCGTCGACCTTCGTCAGCGCGAACACGACGAAGTTGACCCGCCTGCTGGCCTCGACCAGAAAGTCCAGCTCGGGTCGGGAGAACGGGGCCGACGCGTCCACCACGAACAGCAGGGCGGTGGCCCGTTCGACCGCGTCCAGGGCGACCTCGGCGTGTACCGCGTCCAGCCCGCCGACGCCGGGGGTGTCGATCAAGGTCAGGTACCGCAGCAGCGGCGCCGGGTGGCGGATGTCGATACGCCGGGGCGGGCGCGTCCCGGCCGGGAGCCGGCCCAGCACGGTACCCCAGTCGCGCAGGTCGCGAAGCTCCAGCGGTACCGGATCGGCACGGCCCGGCACGTGCGCACAGGCGCCGGGCACCTCGGAGTACCGGAACTCCAGGTACGCCGACGTGGCGACGGCGGCGTCCACCGGCGACAGGCCGGGCACCCCGATGAGCATGTTGACCAGGGAACTCTTGCCACGCTTGGTCTCACCGACGACGACGATCTCCGGCCGGGTGAGCTCGCGCCGGCGGATCGCGTCGACGTCGGCCGCCGCGTCCGGGTCGAGGGTGCGCAGGAACGCCAGCGCACCGTCGACGGCGCCGCGCAGCGTCCGCTGCGCGGCGGCCAGCGTGGCGTCGTCCGTGCCGGTACCCATCGGTCCTCCCTCCGACATCGGTGGCGCCTGCGCGCCACCACGCGCCCCCCTCAACGTAGGCCGCGCAGCCGCTGCGACAGCAGATGGAACCCGCGGTGGGCGACCAGCGCCACCCGCGACTGGGCCGGGCCGGCGCCGGCCACCGCGTAGGCCCGCCACCGGGTGGCCGCGTCCAGCGCCGCGCGGATCAGCGGGTCGGGGCCTGCCCCCGGCGCATTCAGGATCCAGGCCGGATCATCGGAGAGCGCCAGCCGGATCAGTTCGGCCTCCATCTGCGCGGGCAGACCGACGGTACCGGTGGTGACCAGCTGCGCCACCTCGAGCAGGCGCAGCCGGTGGTACTCGGGTTGGCGCAGGATCCGCTCGATCGCGTCGCGCAGGAGTTCCCGGTCGTGCGGGTTGTCGACCTGGCTGGCGATCTTCTCCAGGCTGGACAGCCCCCAGCCGGCCTTGATCGCGTCGCTGCGCCAGCGGAACGCCTGGTCGAGGGTCTGCCGCAGACGACCGAACCCGGACGCGGCGAACAGCAGCCGGATCAGCTCGCCGCCGGGCAGGTGCGGCGCGCCGACGAACTGGGCGATGGCGAAGCCGATGCCGTACAGGTCGAGCCGGTACAGCAGCCGCTGGCGGACCTCCCGCGGTACCGGACATTCCCGGTTGACGAACAGGTCGACCGACGCGAGCAGGAGCGCCCGGTCGGTCGGTGGCAGCCGGGCCAGCTGGCGCAGCGCTTCGCAGTCGGCGGCGGTGAGCAGCCCGGCCGCGGTCGTCTCGGCGAGCAGCCCCACCACCGGGACCACGTCGGAGACGACCCGGCGCAGCACACCGGCCTGCGCGGTGGCCAGCGGACCGGCCAGCGGCCACGGGTCGACGCCGCCGGCGGCCAGCTTGTCGACCTTGTTGAACAGGCCGAGTGAGTTGATCGGATTGCTGGACAGCCGGGCCGACATCGCCCGGAACGCCTCCAGCGCCTGCACGTCGTCGGAGCGTACCGACTGGGTGAACACGTAAATGATCGCCTCGGCGCCCGACAGCGCACTCGCCGAGTCGTGGTCGATGTCGTCGGCGAGCGGTGCCCGGTCGGCCGGTGGACGGCTACCGTCGGACATTAATCGGCGGGCGGGCGAGCTGACCGAGGCGTTCGTGCTCGACAACCCCGGTGTGTCGACGACCGTCAGGTCCCGCAGGTGGTCACTGGTGAGGGTCACGTCGACGTACGACACCTCGGACCGCGGTACTCCCAGGCGCTGTGGGATCATGCCGGACTCGTCGAGCGGCAGGCTGACCCGGGTGCCGGTGCGCCGCACCACGTCGACGCGGTCGGAGGGGCCGTACCGAAACTGGGTCACGATCCGGGTGCACTCGCCGACCCCGGTCGGCGCCACCCGGCGCCCGATCAACGCGTTGACCAGTGTCGACTTGCCGGCCTTGAGGCGGCCGGCGACCGCCACCCGCAGCGGTTCGTCGAGGCGGCGGCGCACGTCCCGGACCTGGCCGCGGGTGGCGCCGCCGACCCTGTCGGCGACCTCCTGGCACAGGTCGGCGACGAGGCCGCGCAGCGGGCGCACCGTCATCGGGTACCGATGTGGGTCGGTCGCGTTCCCGATCGCCGGCTGGGCGCGGCCGGGGCTTTCGGCGACAATGTGACGGTTCTGACCGCTCTGCTCGTCCGCACCGTCGTGATTCCCTTCGCCGAACGCCGCTCGTCAACGCCGGTACCGCCAGGCTCTGCCGACAACACCGTACGAATATCCTGCCGGCGCAGGATCCCATGTTCGTGCCACCTCGTGGGGAGGTCACGTGCGTCACGCGCCAACCGGCCAGCCGGGCGCCGACGGTCCCGTCGGGACGGCCGGCCGCTCAGCCGCCGGTGCGACCGGGCCAGCCGCCGGTGCGGCCGACGCCGGCCGTCCGGCGGTCGTGGCGGCGGCGGTCGCCCGCCTGGCCGAGCCCGGGCTGGTGGTGCTGGCCGGCCCGCCGGGCATCGGACGCACCGCGGCGCTGCGCCAGCTCATCGCCACCTTCCGCGGGCCCGTGTACCACGGCGGCGGCCTGGCGATGTTGCAGGCCGTACCGGCTCTGGCGCTGGCCCGCGCGGTGCGGGTCCGGCTGCCGACCCACGACGCCGCGCTGCTCGCCGAGGCGGTACGGTCACGGGTCCGCGGCGGTCTGCTGGTCCTCGACGACCTGCAGTGGGCCGATCCGGCGACGGTCGGAGCGCTTCCGTCCATCGCGGTGCACTGCCGGATCGCGGTCGGCCTGCGCACGCCGAACCGCATCCCGATGGCCGCGATGGCGGCGCGGCGCAGCGCCGCCGTGTGGGTCACGGTTCCCCCACTGCCCGCGGACGAGGCCGAAACGACGGTCCGCCGGCTGGCCCCCGCCGCGTCGTCGGCCACCGTCGCCGACATCGTCCACCGCGCCGGTGGGCTACCCCTGGCCGTGGTGTCCCTCAGCCGTCTCGCCGCCACGCGCCGCGGCTCGGCCCGGGTCGGCACGGCCCGTCTCAGCGCGGCCCGTCACGCGTTCGACCCGGCGTCGCCGGCCCTGGGAGCGGGGGTTTCCGTCGCCGGACCCCAGGCCGATGACCACCCCGCCGGACCCGCCGCCGCCGCCCACCCCGCCGGACCCCATCCCGCCGGACCCGGCGCCGACGGATCCGCTCCGGCCGCGCCGGCCGCCGATCCGCTGGCGTACCCGGTCGCCGCGGCCCTCGCCGATCTCACCCGCCCGGCCAGGACCGCGATGGCCGCCCTGGGCCTGTTGGGACGGCCCGCCGCGGCGGAGATCCTCGGCGACGGGGTGGCGGAACTGCGGTCAGCCGGGCTGGTGGAGACGGTCGACGGCATCGTCACGGCGGCGTCCGGGTACGTCGCGGAGGTCGCCGCCGGACTGTTGGCCACACCGGAGCGCCAGGCCCTGCACCGCCGCCTGGCCGACCTGGTACCGCCCCGGGAGGCGGTCCGCCACCTTGCCGCCGCCGGGGAAGCCGAGCTCGCCTACCGGACCGCGGTCGGGACCGCCGACACCACCGCAAGCGCCACCGACCGGGCCGAACTGCTCCTGCTGGCCTGCGACCTGGCCGGCCACCGGGCGGACCAGACGGTACGGTTGGCGGCCGCCAGGGCCGCCCTGCACGCCGGCCGGCCGGGTGCCTGCCTGCGCGTCCTGGACGCCCACCCGACCGTCGGCCCCGCGCAGTGGTCCGGCCCGGGGCAGCATTCCGGCCCGGGGCAGTGGTCCGGCCCGCATGGTGCGGTCAGCGCGGTGCTCCGCGCCGAGGCGCTGGTGCAGACCGGTGCGCTGGCCGCCGCCGTGGCGGCCGTCTCCGCCGTATCGGACACCGTGCCCGCCGACGTCGGCGGTGGCACCGATGTCGGCGAGGATGTCGGCTTGCCGGCCGACCTGCTCGGCGCCCGTGACCGGGTACTCCTGCTCGGGGCGTTGGCCAGCGGCCCAGAGGCGGCTGCGGCGGTTCTCGGACCGATCCTGGCCCGCCACGGCGATCCGCCGGCCCATGCCGGCCTGCGCGCCGCCGTTGCCGCCGTCCGGGCCGCGACCCGCCAGCCCGGCTGGGAGTACGGCCTGGCCAGCGCCGCCGCCGTGGCCGGCGGGGCGGACGACGTGCTGGCCGCCCGGTGGAGTGCCTGGCTACTGGTGGAGACGCTGGCCGCCGACGGCCGGCTGATCGAAGCGGGAGCGGCGGCGACCGCGGCCGGGCACGCCTGTGCCGCCGACCTCGCCTACAGCTGGCAGACCCGGTTCGTAGCGGCCGGCCTGTGGTACGCCGCCCTGCGCGGCGACCAGACCTCCGAGTTGACCTTCGACCAGGCGGCCGGCGCGGTCCCCAACGGGCCGCACACTGCCGGCGACACAACCGGCAGGCCGAACACGGGCACAGCGAACGTCGGCACGGAATCCACCGGCACACCCACCAACGGCACAGCGAACGTCGGCGCGGAAAACACCGGCAGGCCCACCAACGGCACAGCGAACGTCGGCAGGCCCACCAACGGCGCGGAAAGCACCGGCGGGCCGATCAACCGCGGGGAGCCCGGCGGCGGGGTGAGCAACTCAGACGGGGTGCTCCGCCGCGCGACCGACCTGACCGACCGCACGGTGCCCGCCCTGGCGCGGGGGTACGCGGTGGCAGCCGCCAGCCTCGTCGAGGCCGACAGCGGGCTGCTCGCGTCCGCCCGGTCGCGCCTGGCCGCGGTCGGCGCGCAGCCGGCAACGACCGCGGCGGTACTGGACTGGGTGCGCCGGGAGGCCGCCTGGCTTGACGGCCAACCGGACCTGTCCGCCATCCCGGCCACGGTCGCGGTTCGATCGCCGCTTCCACCCGCGGGCCCGGCCGCGGCAAAATCGACACCGACACCGTCGACACTGGTCGACGGCCTGCTGCAGATCACGGCCCGCTGGGCCCGCCACGACACCGGTCCCGGCCACCACACCAGCCCCGGCCACGACACCAGTCCCGGCCACGACACCAGTCCCGGGCACGACACCAGTCCCGGGCACGACACCGGAGATCAGTCCACGGACAGTCGTGATCCGGGCGACAACGGGACCGGCCGGCATGCCGGGGACCCCCCACAGTGGACCCACATTCCAGCGGTCGCCGCGACGCTGCGCGCGTGGGCCGCCGTCGACCAGCCGTCCACGTTCGACGCCGCCGCCACGGCCTGGCACACCATCGCCCGGCGGGAGGAGGTACGGTGCCTGCTCGCCCATGGGCTGCTCGAACCCGACGCGGCCAGGGCGGTACCGCCGCTGCTGCGCGCCGAGCGCCTCGCCGGTGACGCCGGCCTGGTGGTGCTCCTCGGCCAGGCCCGGCGGGCGCTGCGTCGCCACGCGGTCCACCGCGACACCCGCGGCCGGCGTACCACCGACGAGCAACTCACCGATCGCGAACGCGACGTGCTCCGACTGGTCGCCGACGGCGAACCGACCCGACGCATCGCCGCCCAGCTCGGTATCGCCCGGGAGACGGTCGAAACACACATTCGCGCCGGGATGCGTAAGCTCGGGGCGCGCACACGTACCGAAGCGGCGGCCCTGGCCCTGGAGGAGTTGGCGTGACAGCGAACAGGCTGGTCGGGTGAGCGACGAGCCGGCTCCCCGGTACGTGCTGGCGTCGGCCACCGACGCGACCGCCGTGCTGCGCCGATTGGCCGGTGCCGGCTGGCACACCCGGGAGGGCTTCGCGCTCCCTGAGCCGGGATGGGACGTTACCGCCGGCCGTCTGGTGCTCTTCGGCCGGGTACCCGACCGGGACACCGCCGAACTTGCGCTGCTGGCGGCGGCGCGCGGGGCGGGTGTCGTGGCGATCACCGACATCCGCGCCGAGCTGGGCCGGGCGTTGACGGCGGACCTGGAGCGCATCGGCCCGGTCAGCACCGAACCCGACACCGGGCCGGCCCGTACCGCCGAATCCGCGGGCCACCCCGGCGGGACGCGGCTCGCACCCGAACAGCAGGCACTGCTGGAGCGGCTGGCGGGCGGCGAGACGATCGCCGCCGCCGCACAGGCCGAGTTTCTGTCGCTGCGCACCGCCAACCGCCGCATCGCCGAGGCGCGGGCGGCCCTGGGGGTCCGCAGCACTCGCGAGGCGGTCCTCGCCTACCTGCGGATACGCCGCCGAACGCCCTGAGCATCCGCCAGCGCGTCGTCGCCCACCGGTGGGATTCACCGCCCGGATGGCCCGACGGCGGACTCGCGGCACCGGTCACGGGGCCTCGCGCAGCTCGGCCAGTCGTTCCTCGATCTCGGCCAGTTCGGCGCGCAACTTGTCGGCCGCGGCCTCCGCCTCGGCCCGCGCGGCGGACACGATCTCCTCGACCGCGTCGTGCACCCCGGGCACGTCGAGCATGCCGACCATCCGCAGCGCCTCCGCGGCCTTGATCACATAGGGCTTCGCGAGGGCTTTACCGCCCTGCTGGGCGGCGACCATCCACTGGCCGTCGGTGTAGGAGAGGGTGACCGTCAACGACACCGGCGCCCTGCCCCGGACCGCCTTGCGGGCCGGCGTCTTCGCCGGCTTCACGTCCGCGGCGGGCGGCTCGGCCGTGGCGGAGCGTGCTGCCGGGTGGCCGGTGGCCGGTGCGGCCGTGGACGCGGGGACATCCTTGGCCGCGGCGGACGCGGGCGCGGCCGTTGCCACGGTGGCCGCGGTGGCAGCCTTGGCGGCCGTGGACGCGGGGGCAGCCTTGGCGGCCGTGGATGCGGGGGCAGCCTTGGCGGCCGGACGGGTCACGGGGGTCTCCTCACGGGGTGACGGAACGGGGATCGGCGCATCGGCGGGCAGCAGCGGAGGCCCGGACACGAGCGGGGTGGCGGGCGCGGCGGCGACCCGCTTGACCGGTACACCCTTGGGCGCGATGGCCAGATCGGCGGGGGCGAACGGCAACTCGTCGCCGCCGAACCGGACCACCACCCACTCGTCGCTCTGGTCCGGGTCGGTCAGGGCGACAACCTGCCCGTACTGTCCGACGATCTGGCCGGCGGCCTCGGTGAACACCACTTTGGGCCGGCGCCCGACGGCCAGGACGTCGCGGATGCGCTCCAGTTCTGACATGGACAAACCGCGGACTGCGGTGGGTGTGGCCACGGTCGAATCCTTCCCACGTACATGAGTACGTGAGCTTTCTAGCAGTCCGGTCCGACATTTGTTCGACGACACCCCGTACGGCGCCCCATTGTCAGCAGCGTCCCCAGGCGCACCTCGACCACCGCGCCGCGTCGATCGACCACCTCGGCGATGCCGGCGTGCAGCCGCTCACGGCGCGCCGCGGGCAGCATCCGGTGATTGGAGAATGTCCCCAGCAGGGTCAGGTACCGCGCCGTCGGGTAGGGCACCACCGACTCGATCAACGTCGACGCGATGTCGGTGAACAGACCGCTGCCGGCCATCTCGACGTGGAACCAGTGCTGTTCGGGGGCCAGTTCCACGCCGTCGGCGGGGTTCAGCAACTCGGGCGCGACCCGCCCGTAGACGGCATTGATCTCCCGCTCGAGTTCGGCGTCGACGAACCCGTACCCGTGCCCGAACAGCGCCAGGGTCCCGCCGCCGGTCAACGCGTCGTGGGCCAGCCGCCACCGGCGCTCGGGACGGACCCAGTGGAAGGCCTGCGCCGAACAGATCAGCGGCACCCCGCCCGGCGGCGGCACCCAGTCCTCGAAACCGCAGTCGATCAGGTCCACCCGGTCACCGAAGCGGGCGCGCAGCACGGCGGCCATCCGCCGGTCCGGTTCGATGCAGGTCACCGCCGCCCCGGCGGCCAGCAGCATCCCGGTCGCCTTGCCGGTCCCGGCGCCGACCTCGACGACCGGCACCCGGCCGCCCACGTACGTGAAGATCCGCTCGCCGACGTGGGCGGCGTAACCGGCCCGCACGTCGTCATAGGCGCCGGCCACCTCGCCGAACACGAGCCGCTGCTCCCGCGCCGTCATCGGACCTCCCGGCCGGCACTATATTTCACCCCATGCCGCTGCCGCCGATCCGGACCCTCCTCGCCAGGCGGGTCACCGCCGCGGTCGCCCGGCGGCGGGTGGCGATCCCGCCGTGGCTGCTGCTGCCCGGTCTGGCGACGCTGCTCGCGGCGCTGGCCGCGTACCTGCAGTACATCCGCAACTACCCGATCTGGGGCAAGGATCTGGCGGTCTACCTGGGCGGGGTGAACGAGTTCCGGCACGGCCGGTCCGCCTACGCCGTCGGCTACGGCACCGACCAGCTGCCTTACACCTATCCGCCGGTGTCCCTGCTGACCTTCGCCCCGCTGTCGGCGTTGAGCCACCACGCGGCGTTGTACGCGATGATCGCCGCGGGGGTGGTCGCCACCTTCGCCACCGCCTGGCTGACGCTGGGCATGCTCGGCTACACCGGTACCGAGGGTCGCATCGGCGTGAGCGCCGCCGTCACCGCGCTGATGGTGTGGTGCGAACCGTTCCAGCTCACCTTCAACCTCGGCCAGGTCAACATCCTGCTGATGCTGCTCGTCGTGGTGGACTTCGCCCGCCCGGACCGCCACCGCTCCAAGGGCGCCCTGATCGGCCTGGCCACCGCGGTCAAGCTGGTACCGGGGATCTTCGTGCTGTACCTGCTGCTCACCCGCCGGCTATGGGCGGCGGCGGTGGCGACGGCGACCTTCGTCGGGTTGACCCTGGTCGGCTGGGTCGTGATGCCGGGCGCCTCGAGCGAGTACTGGCTGCACGGACTGTTCCTGCGGTCGGGGCGCGTCGCGTCGCTGGTCGGCCCGCGGTACATTTCCAACCAGTCCCTGCACGGCCTGGCCACCCGCCTGTTCGGTAACCCGAGCACCGCCGCCGGTGTGCTGTGGGTACTGAGCGCGCTGGGCGTCGCGGTGGCCGGGATGGCCCTCGCGGTGTGGGCGTACCGGCGCGGTGAGGACGTCGTCGGCCTGCTCACGGTGGCGTTCACCGGGCTGCTGCTGTCGCCGATCGCCTGGTCGCATCACTGGGTGTGGATCGCCCCGCTGGTGATCGTCATGGCCGACGTGGCGCTGCGGCTGCGCGGCCGGGCGCGCACACTCGCGGCCGGCCTGCCGGCGGCGGTCGTCTTCGTGTTCGTGTCCTGGCCGATCCGGGCCGACAAGACCAGCCCGCTGCTGGCCCAGAGCCTGATCTGGAAGGCGCCCTGGTTTCACCCCGACCACGATCAACGGTACGGTTCGGTGGTCCAGGTGGTGGTGGGGGAGTCGTACACGCTCACCGCGCTGGGCCTGTTCGTCGTCGCCGCGGTGTGGCTTCGCGCCACCCGCCGCCCGGCGGTGACCGCGCACCCACCCGCCGCGGATCCGCCCCGACCCGCGGATCCGCCCCGATCCGTCACCGAGGGGCGCCCACCCGCGACGGATCCGTCCCGGCCGTTGACCTCCGGCCGGGTCGGCGGCGACCGTGCCACCCGGCTCGGCGCGACCTGAGATCCGGCCGGCCACGGGCCCCGCGCGGCGGCGCGCACCACAACGCCCCGGCCGCGCACCCACCAAGCCCGGCCCGGCCGCGCACCCACCAGGTCGGGGTCGCCGGGGGGACCGGGGTCGCCGGGTAGCATGGTGACCGATGATGTCCGTCCGGCGCGTGTGGATCTACTGTGCCGCCCTCGTCACGGTCGTGGTCCTGACCGCCGCCGGTGTGGCCCTGACCGGCCTGCTGCCGGCCCGGGGTCGGCCCGGCTCCCGACCGGACCAGATCGTGACCGATGACATCGAGCGGTACCTGGTCACGTTCGCCGCCCAACTCGACGCGGGCCAGCCCTACCGCGATCCGACCCCCGACGAGCGGCAGGTCGCCGTCGAGGGGCTGCGGTCGCTGCTGTCCGGTGTGGACACCGCTCCGGAGGCCGTGACCGCGCCGTTCACCCACCTGGGCTTCAGCCACCGCGTCGACGTCGACGACGCCACCGGCCGGCGGTACCTGATGTTGAGCACCAGCCCCGGCGACCAGCGCCCGTGGGGGGTGGTCCTGGTTGACCTGTCCGCCCCGATCCGGCTGGTGGTCGAGGTGCCGCACCCGAAGTTCGACCAGCACACGGAGGTGTTCGGCGCGCGCCTGTTCCGGGCCGTGCCGGGGTCGATCCTGCTGATGGCGGGCGCGCACCGGCACGCCGGCGACGGCGCGGGGGACGTCGCGCACAACGACCGGTCGCTGTTCACCGCGCTGACCGACGAACTGGCCGCAACCGGCCGCCCGCAGCTTCAGCTACACGGCTTCGCCGACGCCAGCCTGGCCGGCCGGGACGCCGTGGTGTCCACCGGTATCGCACCGCCGTCGGCCGAGGCCGCCCGGGTCGCCGATCGGCTCGCCGACATCGACCTGCGGGTCTGTCGGCCCTGGCAGGAGACGTGCGGGGACCTGGAGGGGACCCTCAACGTTCAGGCCCGGCAGGCCGCCCGGCTCGGCACCGTCTTCGTGCACCTCGAAATGAACAACCGGGTCAGGACCGACGACGCACTGCGGACCGCCGTGGTCGGTGCCCTGACCGCCGCCCGGATCGACAACGCCTGATCCGGGCTACCGCGCCATGCGGGTTCAGATTCGGCGGGCGTTGCGGAACCGCTCCGACCAGTGCCCGCCACCGTCGAGCAGCGCGCCACCCCCGGTATCGCCGAACGTCGGGCCGTCGGCCTTGCTGCGACTCGACACGAACCGGTAGTGGCCGGCGTCGTCCACGCCCATGAACAGACCGGAGTGGTCGGTACGGAACGGCCCGGTCCCCGGATCGGAGTTGAAGAACACCATGTCACCGGGTTGCAGGGAACCGTAGTCGCGGGGCGGCACGCCCCGGTTGGGGATGACCTCCACGCCGGGTCCGAACTGGGAGATCGCGAACGCCCGCCGCGGCAACCCGGCCCCGGCGGCGTTGACGTTGAGCAACGGGTAGCCCATCCGGTACCCGTACACCAGGCGCAGGTACCCCGAGCAGTCGACGTCGCCGTACCGGTCGGGCTTCGGCTTCACCGTGCCACCCTGCGGGAACCGCCACGACACGCCGAGGTAATCGTAGAAGTCGGAATTCTCCGCGCGACCGTCCGGGTCCTCCTCCGACTCCGGTCCGAACGAGGCGTTGCCGGCGTAGCGGACGCCCTTGTCGTCGGTGAGGGTGGGGCTGCCCTGCAGGTACTGGGTCGCGACCGCCAGCACGTCCGGGCTGGCGTCGGTGCGCGCCGCCAGCAGCCACGGCC
>JAVHWE010000050.1:0-7062 GCA_032160285.1 Micromonosporaceae bacterium
ATCTTGACGCGATCCGACACAACGTGGCCCGCCTGCGCGCCGGTACCGCCGCGGAGGTGATGGCCGTGGTGAAGGGCGACGGGTACGGGCACGGCATGGTGGCGGCCGCCCGCGCCGCCCTCGACGCGGGCGCGACCTGGCTCGGCGCCTGCACCCTCGGCGAGGCGCTCGACCTGCGCGCCGCCGGCCTGACCGCACCCGTCCTGGCCTGGCTGCTACCCCCGGGTCTGCCGTTGCACGACGGGGTCGCGGCCGACGTCGACCTGACCGCGGCGTCCCTGCGCGGCCTGGCCGAACTGGTCGACGCCGCCCGCCGGGTCGGCTGCCCGGCGCGGGTACACCTCAAGATCGATACCGGTCTCGGGCGGGGTGGCGCCATGGCCGACGACTGGCCGGCGCTGGTCGAAGCGGCCGCCAAGGCGCAGGCCGACGGTACCGTCGATGTGGTCGGCGTGTGGAGTCACCTGGTGTATGCCGATGTGCCCGACCATCCCACGGTGGACGCCCAGCTCGACCGTTTCCACGCCGCCCTCGCCGTGGCGGCCAGGTCCGGGATCACCCCCGCCTACCGGCACCTCGCCAACTCGGCGGCCACGCTGACCCGCCCCGACACCCACTTCGACCTGGTACGGCCCGGAATCGCGGTGTATGGGCTGACCCCGGTACCGGGTCGTGACTTCGGGCTGCGCCCGGCCATGACGGTGCGGGCCGCGGTGATGCTCACCAAGCGGGTACCGGCCGGCCACGGCGTCTCGTACGGCCACACGTACACCACGGCCGCCGAGTCGACGCTGGCGGTGATTCCGCTGGGGTACGCCGACGGGGTACCGCGCAACGCCAGCGGCGCCGGGCCGGTCGCGGTCGGTGGTCGGGTCCACCGGATCGCCGGTCGGGTCTGCATGGACCAGTTCGTACTTGACTGCGGCGACGACGAGGTGGCCGCCGGCGACGTGGCGGTGCTGTTCGGGCCCGGTGACGGCGGCGAGCCCACCGCCGACGACTGGGCGCGGGTGTGCGACACCATCAACTACGAGATCGTGACGCGCTTCGGCAGCGGTCGGGTGCTCCGGCGCCACACCGGCGGCGGCGTTGGCTAAGAACGGCACGGCCCGGCGCGCCGGGATCATCGGTGCGATCGTCGGTGTGGCCGCGGCAGGTATCGCCGCAGGGGTGGCCACCGAACGCATCCTGATCCGACGGACCCGGGCGGGTGCTGATCCGCTCGCCGGGGAGCCGTTCGGTGACCTGCCCTACGACGAGGAGTTGACGGTCACCTCGGCGGACGGCATCGACCTGCACGTCGAGATTCTCGAGTCCGACGCCGGCCCGCCCGACCTCACGATCGTCTTCGCCCATGGCTTCTGCCTGGACATGGGTACCTTCCATTTCCAGCGGCGCGCCTTCGACGGCAAGTATCGGATGGTCTTCTACGACCAGCCCGGCCACGGCCGTTCCGGTCGACTCGCCGAGGGCGAGTACACCCTGGACGCGCTCGGGTCGGGGCTGGCGGCGGTGGTCGACGCGACGGTACCGACCGGCCGGATCGTGCTGGTCGGGCACTCCATGGGCGGCATGACCATCATGGCGCTCGCCGAGCAGGCGCCCCACTTCTTCGTGGAGCGGGTCGTCGGGGTGGTTCTCATCTCCACGTCGGCCGGGCGGCTCGACGAGGTGACGTTGGCGCTGCCCGACCTGATGGGGCGGCGGTTGCGGCACCCGTTGATGCCGCTGGTACGCAACGCCGGCAAGATCACCGTGGCGATGCTGGACCGGGGGCGCCGGGCCTCGACCGATCTGGCCTGGCTGCTCACCCGCCGGTACGGGTTCGGTACCGCGCATCCCAGCCCGGCGCTGGTGTCGTACGTGGAGCGGATGAACTCGGCGACATCGGCCGAGGTGATCGCCCGTTACCTGCGTACCCTCTACACCCATGCCCGGCTGCTCGCGCTCGCCGCGCTGCGCGCCGAGCCGGTACTCGTGATCTGCGGTGACAATGACGCGCTCACCCCGCTGGCCCACTCGGAGGAGATCATCGCGGCGCTGCCGGACGCGGAGCTGGTCGTGATCGAGGACGCCGGTCACGTCGTGCTGCTGGAGCACGCCGACGCCACGAACGCGGCGATCGAGGCGTTCCTGCGGCGGGTCGCGTGACCCGGGCCGCGCCGTGAGGATCGAGCCGCTGCGCTGGTGGCACATTGACGAGCTGGTGCCGATCGAGGCGGACCTGTTCGGCGCCGAGCGCTGGTCGGCGAGCATGTTCTGGAACGAGCTCGCCGGCGGGCACCACTACTTCGCGGCGACCGCGGACGGACGGGTGCTCGGCTACGCCGGGCTGGCCGTGAACCCGCCGGGCGAGGCGTGGGTGCAGAATATCGCCGTCCGCCGCGAGGCCCAGCGGCACGGCGTCGGCCGCGCGCTGCTGGCGGTGCTGCTCGCCACCGCGAAGGACCACGGGGTACCGAGGACGCTGCTGGAGGTCGCGGTGGACAACGGACCGGCGCAGCGCCTCTACGCCGGGTACGGGTTCGAGGTTGTCGGGCTGCGACGCGGCTACTACCAGCCGAGCAACACCGATGCGCTGGTCATGATGCGGGAGGAGCCGGAAATGACGGGTGGCCGGGCAGGCCCCGGATGATCGTCCGGATGTGGGAGGCGCGGGCCCATCCGGAGGGCTTCGACGACCTGCTGTCCTGGGTCTGCGACGTCGCCCTGCCCTTGGTCGAGGCGCATCCGCTGCACGTGGCCAGCGAGGTGTTCTCGTCGACCGACCTGCGGGTGGTGGTCGTCTCCAAGTGGCGCAGCGCACCGGAGCCGCTCGCCGATCCGCCGGGTTACCTCGTCGACCGCGCGCCGCACAGTTGGGACTTCACCCCGGTCGACCGCTGAAAAACCGCGGGCGGTTTGTCGCGCCGCCACCGTAGGGTCGGGTTCACCATGAAGGCGCTACCCGTACCCGAGCCGGGCATCCCGGACTCCCGGTCGCCGCTGCGGTACCTGTGGTGGTTGGCCGGTACCCAGGCCGCCACCATCGCCGGCGGCATCGGATTCGGCATCGCCTGGATGGCGGCGCGGGCGGTCGCCCCCGCCGTGGTCGGCCGGGCGGTCGACGCCCTGGCCAACCGCGACTCCGGCGGGTTGCTGCGGTGGTCGGCGGTGCTGGCCGCGCTCGGCCTCGGGCAGACGATCGCCGGTCTGTGCCGGCACCGGTTCGCGGTCACCAACTGGCTGGCCGGGGCGTACCGCACGGTCGCGGTGGTCACCCGGCACGCCACCGGTCTCGGTGCCACACTGGCGAAACGGGTGGCGGCCGGTGAGGTGGTAAGCATCGGTACCGCCGATATCAGCCACGTCGGGAACGGCATGGACATCACCGCCCGGGGCTCCGGATCGGTGGTGGCGATCGTCGTGGTCAGCGTCATCCTGATCGACACGTCGCCCCGGCTCGGGCTGATCGTGCTCTGCGGGGTGCCGCTGTTGATGTGCCTGGTCGGCCTGCTGCTGCGCCCGCTGCACCGCCGCCAGCACGCCTACCGGGAGCTGTCCGGTGAACTGACCGGCCAGGCCGCGGACATCGTGGCCGGACTGCGGGTGCTGCGCGGCGTCGGTGGGGAGGCGGCGTTCGCGGAGCGCTACCGGGTCCGTTCGCAGCGCCTTCGAGCCGCCGGGGTACGGGTGGCGCGGGTCGAGTCGGTCCTGCTGGCCGCCCAGGTGTTCCTGCCCGGTGTCTTCGTCGCGCTGGTGACCTGGATCGGCGCCCGGTACGTGCGGACCGGCGCGATCACCCCCGGCGAGCTGGTCGCCAGCTACGGGTACGCGACGTTTCTGGTCTTTCCCATGCGCACGCTCGTCGAGACGGCCCAGAAGCTGACCCGCGCGTACGTCGCCGCCCGGCGCGTGGTGACGCTGCTCGCGCTGCGGCCGGAGCTGACCGATCCGCCGCGGCCCGCCGATCCCCCCGACACCGTCGGTGAGCTGGTCGACCCGGTGTCCGGGGTGGTTGTCCGGCCGGGGGTGCTGACCGCGCTCGCGGCGGCCGATCCGGCCGACGCGGTCGCGATCACCGACCGCCTCGGCCGCTACGACCCCACGTCGACGGTGCTGCTGTCCGGCGTACCCCTGCACGACCTGCCGCTGGCCGCGGTCCGCGAACGGATCCTGGTGGCCGACAACAACGCCCGCCTGTTCCGCGGCCGCCTCCGCGACGAACTAACCCCACCCGCCCCCTCGCCTACCGCTTCATCCCGCCCCGTCCCGCAGGGCGAGCCGGCCGCGCCCGCACCACGCGATGGTGCACGGCTGGGCCACCCCGGGGTCGCACAGTCGTCCAACGTCGCGGTAAGCGGCGGCGGGGTGGCGGGGGCGTTGTACGCGGCGGCGGCCGGGGACATCGTGGATTCCCTGCCGGCGGGTCTTGATACCGAGGTGACGCTGGGTGGGCGGGAATTCTCGGGCGGCCAGCAGCAGCGGCTGCGGCTGGCCCGCGCGCTGCTCGCCGACCCGCCGGTGCTGATCCTCGTCGAGCCCACCGGCGCGGTCGACGCGCACACCGAGGCCCGTATCGGCGACCGGTTGCCGGCCGCCCGCGCCGGCCGGGCGACCCTGATCTGCAGTACCAGCCCGCTGCTGCTGGACCGGGCCGACCGGGTGGTGTTCGTGGTCGGCGGTCGGGTGGTCGCCGAGGGTACCCACGCCGGGCTGCTGCGCACCGACCCGCGGTACGCCGCGACGGTGACCCGCGGGGAGGACTCGCCGTGATGCTGCCCGTGGCCAGCGGCGCGCAGGTCCGCGCCCACACCGCCCGGTTGGCGCTGCGCCACCCCGGTGCGCTCGCCGGCGCGCTCGGGCTGCACGCCGCCGCCGCGGTCAGCGGGCTCGTCGCGCCCCGGCTGCTCGGCAACCTGGTGCAGGCCGTGCACCACGGCACGTCGCGGTGGACCGTCGACCGGCTGGCGTTGGCCATCGCCGCCTTCGTGGTGGTGCAGTCGGTGCTGCTGCGCTTCGCCGGGTACGCGTCGGCCCGGCTGGCCGAGCGGGTCCTCGCCGAACTGCGCGAGGGATTCGTCGGACGGATCCTGGCCATTCCGCTGTCCGCCGTGGAGCGGTCGGGCGGTGGCGATCTGCTCAACCGGGCGACCCGCGACGTCGACTCGTTGTCCACCGCGCTGCGGATGGCGGTTCCGGAGACGGTTATCGCGATCCTGACGATCGGGTTCACCATCGGTGCCCTGATCACGGTCAGCCCGCTGCTGGCGCTGCCCGGCCTGCTCGCCGTGCCGCTGCTGTGGGCCGGTACCCGGTGGTACCTGCGCCGCGCCCCGGCCGGGTACCTGCGCGAGAACGCGGCCTACGCCGGCCTGACCGACGCGCTGACGGAGACGGTGGACGGCGCCCGGACGGTGGCGGCGTTCCGCCTGGAGCACCGTCGCCACGACCGTGTCGACGCGGACATCGCGACCGCGTACGCCGCCGAGCGGTACACCCTCGGGCTACGTAGCGTCTGGCTGCCGGTCTGCGAGATGTCGTACGCCGTGCCGGTGGTCGCGACGCTGCTGGTCGGCGGCTGGTACTACCTGCGGGGCTGGGTTTCGCTGGGCGCGATGACCGCGGCCGTGCTGTACACCCAGCAGCTGCTCGATCCACTCGACCGGCTGCTGACCTGGCTCGACCAGCTCCAGTCGGGCGGCGCGTCGCTGGCCCGGGTGCTGGGTGTCTCCCATGTTCCCGACGACCGGCTGCCGCCGGAGCGCCCGCCGGACTCCGACCGGATCGAGGCCAGCGACGTCCGGTTCTCGTACCTGCCCGGTCGGGAGGTGCTGCACGGCATCAACCTGCGGATCGAACCGGGGGAGCGGCTGGCCGTGGTGGGTCCGTCCGGTGCTGGCAAGTCGACCCTCGGGCGCCTGCTCGCCGGGGTGCAGGCCCCGGACGCCGGGCGGATCACGGTCGGCGGCGCGCCGCTGGCCGCGCTGCCGCTGGACGAGCTCCGTCGGCACGTCGCGCTGATCACCCAGGAGCACCACGTCTTCACCGGTACGCTGCGCGACAACGTCGTGCTGGCCCGCCCGGACGCCTCCGACGACGAGGTCCGGGCCGCGCTGGCCGCGGTCGACGCCCTCGACTGGGCATTGTCGGTGGGGCTCGACACGGTCGTCGGAGACGACAGCCGGGCCCTGTCGCCGGTACGGGCGCAGCAGATCGCGCTCGCCCGGCTGGTGCTGGCCGACCCGCACACGCTCGTTCTGGACGAGGCCACCTCGCTGCTCGATCCGCGGGCGGCCCGCCGGTTGGAGCGTTCGCTGGCGGCGGTGCTGCGCGGCCGTACCGTGATCGCGATCGCGCACCGGCTCTTCTCCGCCCACGACGCCGACCGGGTGGCGGTGATGGAGGACGGGCGGATCACCGAGCTGGGCAGCCACCGCGAGCTGATCGACGCCGACGGCGCGTACGCGGCGCTGTGGCGCTCCTGGCACGGCACGGCCGACCGGCCGGCGGACCGCGCCGCGGCCGGGTAGCCGGGTGGCTCAGACGGGGGTGCAGAGCAGCACCGTGGGGGCGCCGGCGACCCGGGTGAGCACCGCGGTCAGCTCCCCGTCGCCACTGAGGCGCAGGTCCCGGCGCAGCCGCTCGACATCGACCGGCGAGCCCCGCTTCGCGATCGTCAGCCGGCCGGTACCGCGCGAGCGCAGCGCCGCCCGCAGCCGCTTCACCGAGAACGGCATCGCCTCCACGATCTCCAGACATCTCCCGTACGGGGTGGCCGTGGCGGCGTCGGCGTAGACGTACGCGATGGTCGGATCGGCCAGGGTGCCGCCCACGGTGGCGGCGAACTCGGCGACCAGGTGCGCCCGGACCACGGCGCCGTCCGGGTCGTAGAGGTAGCGGCGGAGCGGACCGATCTGACCCCGGCGCTCACCGGTACCGGTGAGTTCGTCAACCCGGTCGCCGCGAATCACCGTGGCCCGGCGGGGCGTCGCCGCCAACGGGCCACCCCAGATCGCCGCCTCGACCACGTCGCCGTGCACCGACACCCACTGCGCCTCGGCGCCGGCCGGTACCAGGTCG
>JAVHWE010000063.1:0-4597 GCA_032160285.1 Micromonosporaceae bacterium
CGCCGCGATCGCCGCCGGTACCCGGGGTGGTCCGGTCCTGGACGAGTTGGCCCGCCGACTCGCCCTCGGCGTCGCCGCCATCGGCGTGGTGCTGGACCCGGCCCTCGTGGTCCTCGCCGGGGACATCGGCCAGGGCGGCGGGATGGCGCTGGCCGAGCGGGTGCAGCACGAGGTCGCCGCGATCGCGCCGGTGTCCCCGCGCGTGGTGTCCACCGAGGTCACCTCCGAACCGGTTCTCAACGGCGCCCTGCTGACCGGTCTGGACGCCGTACGCGAAGAGGTTTTCGGCTCCACTGTCGACGGCAGGTGACGACGGCCGGAGTCAGCACGTAGGCGCGACCCCGCTCACATCCGCGCGCCGGCTGCCGGCGCGCGGGCCGGAGCGGTTGGTCCGCGTGGTTGGATGGGCGTCGTGTCTTCGCCCGCTCTGCCCGCCGGTGATCGGTCCGCCCCGGCCGCCGATACGGATGCCCGGACCGTCGACCCCGACGTCGTGATCGCGGTCGGGTCGGTCACCGTCCGCCGGGGTACCACCGAACTTGTCCGCGACATTTCCTGGCGGGTCGAGCTGGACGAACGGTGGGTGGTGCTCGGCCCCAACGGCGCCGGCAAGACGACCCTGCTCAACCTCGCCTCGGCCCGGCTGTTTCCGACCACCGGCACCGTCGACATCCTGGGCGAGCGGATGGGCCGGGTGGACGTGCACGAGCTGCGTACCCGGATCGGACTGTCGAGCGCCTCGCTGGCCGACCGGATCCCGCCGGACGAGACCGTCCTCGACGTGGTCGTCACGGCGGCGTACTCGGTGCTCGGCCGGTGGCGGGAGCGCTACGACCCGATGGACCTGCGGCGCGCGTACGGGTTGTTGGAGCAGCTCGGCATGGCCGGGCTCGCCGGGCGCCGGCACGGCACGCTGAGCGAGGGCGAGCGCAAGCGGGTGCAGATCGCCCGGGCCCTGATGACCGACCCCGAGCTGCTGCTGCTCGACGAGCCGGCCGCCGGTCTGGACCTGGGTGGTCGGGAGGATCTGGTCCGCCGCCTGGGTGAGCTGGCCGCCGACCCGGACGCGCCGGCCATGGTGCTGGTCACCCACCACGTCGAGGAGATCCCGCTCGGCTTCACGCACGCGCTGCTGCTACGCGACGGTTGGGTGGTGGCCCAGGGGCTGCTGCGCGACACGCTCACCGCCGACAACCTGTCCAAAACGTTCGGTCTGCCCCTCACGCTCACGGTGACCGGCGGACGGTACGCGGCCCGCGCGACCTGACGGGTGGGGCGGGCTCCGGGACAGATGGGAAAGATCCCTGAGGTACCGGTGGCGTACGCGGGGCACCATCGAGGTATGCGAGTCGTGCTGAACCTGCTGTGGTTGATCCTCGGTGGCCTGCTGATCGCGCTCGGGTACGCGGTCGCCGGCCTCATCTGTTTCATCCTGATCGTGACGATTCCCTTTGGTATCGCCTCGTTCCGGATGGCCAACTACGCTCTGTGGCCTTTCGGACGTACCCTGGTGCCACGATCCTCGGCTGGCGTCGGGTCGGCCGTCGGCAACGTCGTATGGTTCATCGTCGCCGGCTGGTGGTTGGCGCTGGGGCACATCCTGACCGCCATCGCGCAGGCCGTGACGATCATCGGCATCCCCCTCGCGATCGCCAACCTCAAGCTGGTACCGGTATCGCTGATGCCGCTGGGCCACGAGATCGTGGACGCGGACTGACGCTATGTGAGGAGTGGGCGTGGGGGAGTTTGTTCGGCTGGAGACGGCCGACGGGATTTGCACGGTCCGGCTGGATCGGCCGCCGATGAACGCGCTCAACGGTCAGCTACAGGACGAGTTGGCCACCGTGGCGGCGAAGATCACGGCCGACGACGCGGTACGGGCCGTGGTCGTGTACGGCGGGGAGAAGGTGTTCGCCGCGGGCGCGGACATCAAGGAGATGGCCGGCATGGGGTACGCCGAGATCGCGCCCCGGGCCCAGCGGATCTCCCAGGCGGTGGACGCCATCGCCCGGATACCGAAGCCGGTGGTCGCCGCGATCACCGGGTACGCCCTCGGCGGCGGGTGTGAGCTGGCGCTGGCCTGCGACTGGCGGGTGGCCGCGGCCGACGCGAAGCTGGGCCAACCGGAGATCAACCTGGGCATCATCCCCGGTGCCGGCGGCACCCAGCGGCTGGCCCGGCTGATCGGCCCGGCGCGGGCGAAGGACCTGTGCATGTCGGGGCGGTTTGTCGACGCCACCGAGGCGCTGGCGATCGGCCTGGTCGACCGGGTGGTGCCGGCGGCCGAGGTGTACCCGACCGCGGTGGCGCTGATCAGCCGGTACACCGACGGTCCGGCGCTGGCGTTACGCGCGGTGAAGCTGGCGGTCGACGGCGGCCTGGACATGGACCTGGCGTCCGGGCTGGCATGGGAGAGCCAGCTGTTCGCGTCGCTGTTCGCCACCGCGGACCGGACCGAGGGCATGGCCGCGTTCGTGGCCAAGCGCCCGCCGCGGTTCCGTGGTCGCTGACCGGGACGGTTCCACCGCCGCTGACACCGACCGGGTGTGGTGACCGGTCGACCTAGACTCTCGGTATGCCTGCGCCTGGGACGCACCTCGGAGTCGACTTCGGCACCTCCAACACGGTCGCCGTGCTCCGCTGGCCGGACGGGCGGGTGCGGCCGCTGCTGTTCGACGGATCGCCCCTGCTGCCGTCGGCGGTGTACGCCGAGCCGGCCGGTGGGCTCGTCGTCGGGCGGGACGCGGTGCACAGCGCGCGGCTGGACCCGGGCCGGTTCGAACCGAACCCCAAGCGCCGTATCGACGACACCGTACTGCTCCTCGGCGACCGTGAGGTACCGCTGGTCGAGGTCGTCACCGCCGTACTGTGCCGGGTCGACGAGGAGCTGCGGCGTACCGCGGGACCGGGCCCGGTGCAGTCGACCTTCACCTGCCCGGCATCCTGGGGCGCGACCCGACGGCTCGTCCTCGCCGACGCCGCCCGTGCCGCCGGGTTCTCCGAGATCCGGCTGGTACCGGAGCCGGTGGCCGCGGCCACCTACTTCACCCGGGTACTCGGGCGGGACGTGCCGATCGGCTCGGTGGTCGTGGTGTACGACTTCGGCGCCGGCACGATCGACGCGAGCGTGGTCGCCCGGACGTCCGGCGGTTTCGAGGTGCTCGCCGTCGACGGGCGCGACGACATCGGCGGCCTCGACATCGACGCGGCCGTCGTCGACCTGATCGGCACGGTCTGCGCCGAGCGCGACGCCGCGGCGTGGGAGCGCCTGATGAACCCCGCCACCGCGGAGGACCGGCGGTGCCGGCGGCTGTTGTGGGACGACGCGCGTACCGCCAAGGAGCGACTGTCGCGCAGTCCGAGCGCCGATGTCAGCGTTCCGCTGGTCGAGATGGAGGTCCACGTGACCCGCCAGGAGGTCGAGGAGCGGGTCCGGCCGCTGCTCGACCAGACCGTACGGATCACCCAGGGTGCGATGCGCTGGGCCCGGCTCGCCGACGGGCGGGTGGCCGGGGTGTTCCTGGTCGGCGGGTCGAGCCGGATACCGCTGGTCGCGACCCTGCTGCACCGGGCGCTCGGCGAGGCGCCGGTCGCCATCGAGCAGCCGGAGCTGGTTGTCGCCGAGGGCAGCGTGCTGGCCGCCTCGGCGGCGGTACCGGTCGGCGCCGGCCCCGCACCGGGCCCCGCCGCCGCCCCGGTCTCCCCCGCCCGCTCGGCACCCACCGTGGTCTCGCCCGCCCCGATGTCCCCGGCCCCGGTGTCGCCGGCCCCGGTGTCGCCGAGACCCGTGTCGTTGGCTGCGGGCCCGCCTGCGGCCGCGCGGATGGCGTCGGGTGCGCCGACGGCACCGACCCGGGAGATGCCGCCGTACGAACCGCCGGCCGGCCCGCGGGCGCGGGTGTACCAGCAGGGCGTCGCCACGCCGCAAGCCGCGCCACGCGCCGACGTACGAACCGAGCCGCGGCCGGACCTGCGGGCCGCCCGGATGCCGGTGCGGTACCACGAGCCGGCTGGGTACCGTCGACCGGTCGGCTCGGGTACCGGCGTACGGGTGCTGCTGATCCTCCTGCTGGTCCTGCTGTTGATCGCGGTGCCGGTGGTCACGGGGTACGTCGCGTACAAATCGACGGTGGGTGAGGCGCTGTGGCCGCCGAGCCTGTGACGGCCTACGAGGGGCACGGCGGCGACCTCGCCCTCGCGGCGCTGCGCGCCTTCGGTGTCGACGAGATCTTCACGCTCTCCGGTGGGCACGTCGTCCCGCTGTACGACGCCGCGCACACGGCCGGCGTGCGCCTGCTCGACGTCCGTCACGAGCAGTCCGCCGTCTTCGCCGCCGAGGCGGTCGCCAAGCTGCAACGCCGACCCGCCGTGGCGGTCCTCACCGCCGGTCCCGGCGTCACCAACGGGATCAGCGGCCTGACCAGCGCGTACTTCAACGGGTCGCCGGTGGTCGTGATCGGCGGCAGGGCGCCGCAGTTCCGGTGGGGAGCCGGCAGCCTCCAGGAGCTGGACCACCTGCCGCTGGTCCGCGCGGTCACCCGGTACGCCGCGACGATCTTCGCCGCCGACGACATCGCGGCCCGGGTCCACGAGGCGG